>CALBSF010000158.1 GCA_937927795.1 uncultured Rickettsiales bacterium | reverse complement strand
GGAAGGCGGCGGCGATGCAAAATTAATTTTTGCCGGCGAAAGAATAATATTAAATTTAATCCAACATTTAAGTGGAATTGCAACTCTTACTAACCAATTTGTAAAAAAATTGGATAATAAAAAAATTAAAATTTTAGATACTAGAAAAACTATACCACTTTTAAGAGCCTTACAAAAACAAGCGGTTTTAGCGGGTGGCGGCAATAATCATCGCCAAAATTTATCTGATTTAATTTTGATTAAAGATAATCATATAGCTGCAGCTTCTTCAATTACCAAGGCTTTGCACTTGGCAAAAAAATCACAAAAGAAAATTGAAATTGAGTGCGATAATATCAATCAAGTCATTGAGGCAGTAGAATCAAAGCCTGATATTATAATGCTAGATAATATGCCTGTTTTAGAAATAAAAAAATGCAGCAAAATTATTAGAGAAAAATCAAAAAATACAAAAATTGAAATTTCTGGCGGAATAAATTTAGAAAATATCCAAAATTTTTCTAATTTAGATATTGATTTTATTTCAATTGGAGCGTTAACTCACTCGGTAAAAGCAGTTGATATTGGGCTGGATGTTTTGTAAAAACATCAATTTTTACCTAAAATCACAATAACTCTAAAAAATGCAAAACTCTGTTTTTAAATTCATTATAAATAGCTTAAAACCCTTCAAGTTTTACATATTTTTACATCTATTTGTAATCACCTACGCTGCAATCGACATATCGCTTTGGCCTTATGTTTCTAAGCTAATGATTAATATTTTAGCTGCAACCCCAAAAGAAAATTTAATAGCAGAAATTACTCCAACCGCAATTTTCCTAATTATTTTAACTATTTTACCCGGCTTTATTTGGCGAATTTCAGATTATTCGTGGATGAAAATGTCGCCGCTATTAAGGAAAAAAATCACCACCGACAATATGGAATATTTAATGAAACATTCTCATAATTTTTTCCAAAATAATTTTGCTGGAGCTCTCACCAATAGAATTAAAGAGCTTGCCAGTTCAACTCACTCTTTGCTTGAAATTACAATTTACAATTTTTTAAAAACTTTTTTAGCAATAATAATCGCTTTTTTTACCCTTTATTCAATTCATAAAATTTTTGCTTTTGCAATTATTTTATGGGTAATTTTATTTTTTATACTAGCTATTAGAGCCGCAAAATTAACCAGCAAAATGTCTGCAGATTTATCTGATCAATCTTCAAAAATAACTGGCTGCTTAGTTGATATTTTAAGCAATATTAGCAATATAAAATTTTTTGCTTCCAATAAAAAGGAAAAGAAAAATATTGAAGATTTATGCGATGAATACACTGTGTTTTCAAGGCGTCGCAATTTATTTTTATTAAAATTTTTTACTATTCATGGCCTAACTTTTGGCATTTATTTTGCTTTTTGCATTATTACATTAATTAATTTATACGCTAAAAGCCTTGTTACCTTGGGAGATTTTATGATGCTATTTACCATAAATTGTTGGTTAATCAACGAAATGTGGAACGCCGCCGGTCAAATGCGCGATTATTTAGAGCATTTAGGAATGGTAAAACAAGCTTTAAAAATCATTCACAAACCCATAGAAATCAACGATGGAGGTCAAGAAATAAAAATCACCAAAGGTGAAATTATTTTTGAAGATGTTAGTTTTGCCTATAACGACTCAGCTGAAATTTTTAAAAATAATTCTATCACCATAAAACCAGGACAAAAAGTTGGTTTAGTTGGCCATTCTGGCAGTGGAAAATCAACTTTTGTAAATTTAATTCTAAGATTTTTTGATGTAAAAAAAGGACGAATTTTAATTGACGGTCAAGATATTTGCGCTTCATCACAAGAAAGTTTAAGATCGCAAATTGGCGTCATTCCTCAAGAGCCAACCTTATTTCACAGAACTTTATTACAAAATATTTCTTATGGTGCCAAAGAAAATGTAAGTAAAAAAGAAGTAATTGAAGCGTCTCAAAAAGCCAATTGTCATGATTTTATTTTACAAATTCCAAAACAATATGAAGCCTTAGTTGGAGAGCGCGGAATCAAGCTTTCTGGAGGTCAAAGACAAAGAATTGCAATTGCTAGAGCCTTTGTAAAAAATGCTCCAATTTTAATTTTAGATGAAGCCACCAGCCAACTTGACTCAATTGCTGAAAATTTAATTGGCGAAGCTTTAGAAAAATTAATGGAAAATAAAACCGTAATCGTCATCGCTCATCGCCTTTCAACGCTGCAACACATGGATCGAATCTTGGTTTTCGATAATGGAAAAATAGTAGAAGAAGGCTCGCATCAAGAATTACTAACACTAAACGGCACTTACAAAAAATTATGGGATGCGCAAGTTGGTGGATTTATTGAAAAATAATTTTCAAGTTAAAGTAAAATAATATGACCAAAATAACTCAAGCTTTTATTTTTGCAGCTGGAAGAGGTGAGCGCATGCGCCCAATAACTGACACAATTCCCAAGCCATTAGTAAAAATAAAAAATAAATCAATAATTGATTATTCAATTGAAAAATTAAATAAAATTTCTTCAATTGAAAAAATTATTATTAATGGTTTTTACTTAAGTGAAAAAATTGAAAAACATATTAAAAATCTTGATAATCCAAAAATAATTTTTTCCAAAGAAATAGAAAAAGTTGAAACTGGTGGAGGTTTAATATTTGCCCAGGATAAAATAGATTTAAATAAGCCTTTATTAACAATTAACGGCGATATTTTGTGGCAAGAAGCTGATCATAGCCAAGAAGACCTAAAAATGCTCTGTGATGCTTGGAATCAAAATGAATGTGAGATTTTAATGGGACTAAAAAAAACCAATGAATATTTTGGATATGAAGGAAATATCCACGGCGGCGGTGATTTTAATTTAAAAGACAATCAACTTTTTCGCTTTGAAAACTCACCAATGAGTCATGTTTTTGTTGGATTACAAATAATAAATCCAAAAATCTTACAAAGAAGCCCCTCAAAATGTTTTTCAATGTCTCATTTTTACAAAGAAAAAACCTCTGATAACGGCTTAATTCCTAATATCAAAGGCATTGAACTAAAAGGAAAATATTTTCACATCGGAACTGCCGATGCAATAAAAAATACCGAAAATAATTTGTAGAAATAAAGCTTGTTGTTCTCTATTTTTAATCTCAATAATTTATTAATTTATGTTAAGTACTAGATTTGAAGGTGGCTCCGAAGAATTGGGAAGAAAATTTTCAATCGCTGCAATTAAAATAGATCAACTTTTAGATCTTCTAGATCATGAGCATAAACCCAGAGCTGAAGCCTTAGAAGAACCTTATTTTAGGGAACTAGATTTTGTTATAGAGATGAATATTTGTGAACCATTTATTGATAAAAAGCTTCTTGTTTTAGAGCCTCACAATGATCGAGAAGATTCTTACGAATATAGTTTAGAATTAAGATTTGATGCGATTTTTTCTGCCATCGAAGAAACTCGGGCCTCTAGAGACCCCGCTTTAATTTTAGAGAATAGATTAGAATTATTAAAAAAACTGCATGAACTAGCTGATGACATAAGGCAGCTCATGAGCAGCTGTCCTCAGCTTGCAGTAGATGGCGAAGATTTTAATAGTTGTAGCCTAAGAATAACCACTCCCGAATTAATTACTAATGAAGCTAGATGTACTTTGTTTTTAGAAAATTTAGCAAAAGGTGTGGAAAATTTATCTGAATGGGAAATTATGTCGCCAGATCTAACCACTCATGGAGTTTTAATTAGAGAAAGAAGACCGGACGCAGGGCCTTATAAAAGAAAGTCACCAGATTTTAACTTTATCATCGCCGTAGCAAACTCTGAAGTAAGTAAAGATGGCTTAGATAGTGGCGATATAGCTCTTTGCGATGAAACTATAAGAAGAATTGCTAGCAGAAAAGATATCGATACAGCTGAAGCTGTTGATGGAATTCATGAGCTTTACAGAATCTTACCACCCACACCGGGCTTGGGAATGGTTTTTGCAACCAAGGAAGGTGACTCATGTGAAATTATTGATGATTACGAACTTTCAAAGAGAATTACAGCTCATTGTAATGAAAAATTATCACCTGCGGATAGACCAGAATCTTTGCAATTTATTGTAATATCTGACTCCAAATATTTAAGTTTGAATTTTGTTAAATCATTGATAAATAAAATATTTGAAGGAATTAAAGAAAGCAAATATGAATGCAAAAATATTAATCTTAATATCATCAGCTGCAACACTTTGCACATAATGAAATATGTTGCCGAATTCTTAGAAGAAATCGCCGAAGAAAAAGAAATTAAAATAAAAGCTAATTTTTATGGAGGTTATGTCTAC
>CALBSF010000157.1 GCA_937927795.1 uncultured Rickettsiales bacterium | reverse complement strand
ATACGAGATAACGTGATGTGACTGGAGTTCAGACGTGTGCTCTTCCGATCTTCAACTATCCACAGAAAATCCTGAAAAATTTTGGCGCAGTATTTCTGATAATTTTTTTTGGTTTAAAAAACCTGAAAAAATTATGGATTGTGATTTATCGCTTGGAAAAATTAAGTGGTTTGAAGATGGTAAAACTAATATTTCTTATAATTGTTTAGATCGTCATTTAGAAAATTTTGGTGATAGAGTTGCTATTATTTGGCAGGCAAATGATGAAAAAGAAGAATCGCAAAAAATTACTTACAAAGAATTACATGAAAAAACTTGTCAATTCGCTAATTTATTGACTGCAAGGGGAATTAAAAAAGGTGATCGAGTTTGCATTTACATGCCAATGATTCCACAAAGCATCGTTGCAATGCTTGCTTGCGCTAGAATTGGCGCGATTCATTTGGTGGTTTTTGCGGGATTTTCAGCCAAAGCTTTAGCAGGAAGAATTCAAGATTCTGGTGCAAAAATATTAATCACTGCTGATCTATTATTTCGCGGCGACAAAACTATCGAACTATTTGAAATTGCAAAAGAAGCGGTTTTGGAATGCGAATCAATTGAAGAAATAATTTTATATAATCGCGAAAAAAAAGATTTTACCTGCGATAAGAAAATTATTTTATGGCCAAATGAAGTTGCAAAATATTCAAGCCATCACCAAGCATTGGAAATTGAGGCTGAATCGCCCTTATTCACACTTTATACTTCAGGGTCAACTGGAAAGCCAAAAGGAATTTTACACAGCACCGCAGGCTACATGGTTTACGCTGGATATTCTTTTAAAAATGTATTTCAATATCAAGAAAATGAAATATTTTTTTGCAGCGCTGACATCGGCTGGATCACCGGTCATTCTTATTTAGTTTATGGCCCGTTATTAAATGGCGCAACAATTTTAATGTTTGAAGGAATTCCAACCTACCCTACAGCCTCAAGGTTTTGGCAAGTGATTGAAAAACATAAAGTAAATATTTTTTACACCGCGCCAACCGCAATTAGATCTCTGATGCAAAAAGGCGATGAATTTGTAGAAGATTATGATTTATCATCTTTAAGAGTTCTTGGCAGCGTTGGCGAACCAATAAATGAAGAAGCTTGGCAATGGTATTTTGAAAAAATTGGCAATAAAAAATGTGCAATTGTTGACACTTGGTGGCAAACTGAAACTGGTGGAATTATGATTTCATCTCTTGCTGGCGTAATAGATAGCAAGCCCGCTCACGCTGGTTTTGCAATGCCTGGAATTTTGCCAATTTTATTAGATGATGATGGAAATGAAATTACCGAAAATGATAAGCTTGGAAATTTATGTTTTAAACAGCCTTGGCCATCAATGATGCGCGGCGTTTGGGGTGATGAAAAAAAATTCTTGAGTTATTTTATTCATCCAAAACAACAAAACTTAGATACTTATTATTTAGCTGGAGATGGCGCTTTTAAAAACAAAGACGGACTCTACAGAATCATAGGCAGAACCGATGATGTAATTAAAGTTTCCGGACATAGACTTGGCACTGCAGAAATTGAAAATGCAATAAATTCTCATGAAAAAGTTTCAGAATCAGCGGTAATTGGGGTTCATCACGATATCAAGGGCGAGGCAATTTATGCTTTCGTCATATTAAAAAATAAGCAAGAAAATATCGAAAACGAAATAATTGAAATAGTTAAAAACCAAATTGGAGCAATTGCTAAGCCAGATAAAATCTATATTGTCAATGATTTACCAAAAACCAGATCAGGAAAAATTATGCGACGAATTTTGAAAAAAATTGTTAATAAAGAAGATGATTTGGGAGATGTTTCAACCTTAATAAATCCTGAAGTGGTAAATTATTTACAAAATTTGAATAAAGCTGCAGAAACTCACTGATCTGGCTTTAATATAAACCCAAACTGTCATCTTGAACGTAAGTGAGAGATCTCTGGAGTTTTAGCCGAAAGAGATCTCTCACTTACCTTCGAGATGACAGTTTGGGTTTGGGTTTTGGTTTGAGATTCAACTGAATTGATCAACTTTTATAAGTAATGCAAGACCTTAATAATCTATGCAGCAATAATTTGCTTAACCTTAACTAACAGCAAATCTTGCTGATTCTTTTTTAAGATCTCAAAATAATAATCATCAATTACAAAATTTTCTTTTTCATCAGGAATTCTGCCTAAATTATTAATGATAAAGGCAGCTAAGTTGTAAGCGTCTTCGTCTTCTTTAATTTGCCAATCTAATTTTTTATTAATATCACGAATTAAAGATCTGCCAGCTATTTTATAGGCTCCTGATTTGGTTTTGATGATATTGATCTCGTTATTGTCATCATTATCTTCAATATCACCGACAATCTCTTCTAAAATATCTTCTAAAGTTACAAGCCCAAGCAGCGATCCATATTCATCAAGCACTAAAGCAAAACGCTTTTTTCTTTTTCTAAAAGCAAAAAGTTGGCTTCTTAAACTATTGGTTGAAGGCGCAAACCACGG
>CALBSF010000156.1 GCA_937927795.1 uncultured Rickettsiales bacterium | reverse complement strand
CTTCTTTCAAAAAGTGACGTGGCAAAATTTATTGTAATTGCCAATAAAAATGGCGGAATATCTAATGTTAAAGATCGGCGATCTTTAGAATCAGATTTTGTTGAAAATTTTCCAGGTGCAAATGTTGGGGATATGCTTGAAAAAGCCAAGATTTTTTCCGCTTCCTTTCAAGAACAAACGGCTCGTCAGGGATTGTTTACGGGAAATAAAGAAACTAAAAATTTTGTTGGACTTAGATTAAAAAGAATTCATCCTAAAGTGGCTGAAGAAATATTAATGCAAGACGGTTTAGAGGTGTCGCAAGTGAGGGTGCCGAGATTATCGCCTAGTCCTAGCGGTGCAGCTGCCCTTGTTGGCTTGCAACATGCTGCAAGAGCGGGAGCCGGATCGGGAAGGGTTGGGTATTAATTGTAAAATCAAGATACCACAATACTCTTGATTATTTCTCAAAATTTATGACAATAAAGACTCTGTTCTTTTTAAAAAAATCATGTCATTTAAAATTCATTCTAAATTTTCTCCCGCTGGAGATCAGCCGCAAGCAATAGCTAAGCTCATTGATGGTATAAATCAAAATAAACAAGATCAGGTTTTGCTTGGAATTACAGGCTCTGGTAAAACTTTTACCATGGCGAATATTATTCAAAAAACTCAGCGCCCAGCTTTGATAATGGCGCATAATAAAACGCTTGCCGCGCAGCTTTATGGCGAGATGAAGGAATTTTTTCCAGAAAATGAAATAGGATATTTTGTATCTTTTTATGATTATTATCAGCCCGAAGCATATGTTCCAAAAACTGATACCTACATTGAAAAAGATAGCGCAATTAATGAACAAATTGATCGATTAAGACACGCGGCAACCCGCGCGCTATTTGAAAGAAGAGATACTATAGTTATTTCTTCAGTGTCGTGCATTTATGGTATTGGTTCGCCAGAATTTTACTCAAAAATGGTTTTGCGATTAAAAGTTGGCGATGAAATGAATCGTCAAAAATTATTATGTCGCTTAGTTGATTTGCAATATAAAAGAAATGATCTCGTTTTGGAGCGTTGTGATTTTAGAGTTAAGGGTGATGTGATTGATATTTTTCCATCACACATGGACGAACATGCTTGGAAAATTGTGATGTTTGGTGATGAAATTGAAGAAATTATTGAGTTTGATCCACTCACCGGAGAAACTTTTGCTAAGTTAAATGAAATTGCATTATATCCTTCTTCGCACTATGTAACCCCGCAAGACACCTTGCGCGGCGCAATTTCGCAAATCAAAAATGATTTGGCAATTCGTTTAAAAGAATTGGAATCGCAAAATAAATTAGTTGAAGCGCAAAGATTAAATCAACGCACAACTTATGATATGGAAATGATGCTTGAAGTTGGCTCTTGCAAAGGAATTGAAAATTATTCGAGATATTTAACTGGAAGGCCGCATGGCGCCCCGCCACCAACTTTGTTTGAATATTTACCAAAAGATGCATTGCTTTTTGTTGATGAAAGTCACGTGTCGGTTCCGCAAATTGGGGCAATGTATAAGGGCGATTTTTCGCGTAAATCTACTTTGGTTGAACATGGTTTTCGTATGCAAAGTGCGCTTGATAATCGGCCGTTAAAATTTGAAGAATGGGAAAAATATAAGCCGCAAACAATTTATGTTTCGGCAACTCCTGGTAAATATGAATTGGCAAAAACGGACGGCGAAATCATTGAGCAAATAATTCGTCCAACTGGATTACTTGATCCGGTTTGTGAAATTCGTCCGGCTAAAAATCAGGTGAAAGATTTATTGGTAGAAATTAATAAAACTAGGCTTAAAGGCTTTAGAACATTGGTTACAACGCTTACTAAAAAAATGTCAGAAGATTTGGCTGATTATTTAAATGATGCGGGAATCCACGTGGTTTACATGCATAGCGATGTTGATACTCTTGATCGAATTGAGATTATTCAAAATCTTCGTTTGGGAAAATTTGATTGTTTGGTTGGGGTAAATTTACTGAGGGAAGGTCTTGATATTCCTGAATGCGCGCTGGTTGCAATTTTAGATGCTGATAAAGAAGGATTTTTAAGAAATGAAACTTCGCTAATTCAAACCATAGGAAGGGCAGCAAGAAATTCTGAAAGTAAAGTAATTTTATATGCTGATAAAGAAACTAAATCGATAAAGGCGGCGCTTGGCGAGACTCAGAGAAGAAGAAAAGTGCAAATTGAATATAATACTAAACATGGAATTACTCCAACTACTACTAAA
>CALBSF010000155.1 GCA_937927795.1 uncultured Rickettsiales bacterium | reverse complement strand
TCGAAGAGCGAAGCGATTCGAGGAGGGGTTGAAAAAATAAAAAGGATTTAAAATTTAAAAGATTTTAATAATTTATTTGCCAAAACTTTATTTTCTAAGTATTTTCAACCCCTCCTCGAATCGCTTCGCTCTTCGATCCGCCCTGAAAGGGGCGGATTATTACAACTGAATCTTATTATAAATCGGCGCTTAAAATATCGCCTAAGATCTTTTATCAAAATCTCTTGGTCCGCGATTAGATGAGCCGCTTCTTGGCTTAAAATTACCATTACTAGAAGATGATCCTGATTTTCTTGGAGGCCTTCTATCGCTTGAAGAAAATGGTCTTTTTTCACTTGACTCAT
Organism: uncultured Rickettsiales bacterium; assembly: GCA_937927795.1. Taxonomy (GTDB): domain Bacteria; phylum Pseudomonadota; class Alphaproteobacteria; order Rickettsiales; family UBA1997; genus UBA2645. Next base: position 22,778 of record CALBSF010000155.1, on the reverse strand, counting down.
CTCCTTTTTTCTTAAACCAAGAAAAACCGAAAGATGATTTTTTATCATCGCCTTGTCTTGAATTAGAATCTGAGCGACCTCTAGCTGGTCTTCTTTCATCTCTTGAGTTAAATCTTTCTCTCTCATTTGAATTGCCCGAAACTTCTCTATCTCTAAAGCTTGGTCTTCTGTCGTCCGCGCCTCTAGAGCTAGGCCTTCTATCGTCTGCGTCTCTAAAGCTTGGTCTTTTATCGTCCCTAAAATTTGGCCTTTTATCGCTTCTAGAATCTGATTTTCTTTCATTTCTAGGTTCAAAGCCACCAATTCCGCCTTGAAAACCTTTACTATCTTTTCTTTCTTCAGTTTTTCTTCTGCCAAAGCCAATAAATCCAAAAAACTTTTTCTTTCCTTTATCTTCTTCTCTACGACGATCGGTGTTTCTAGGCCTTCTATCATCACCGCCTTCTTCATCTCTTCTTTTTGAATTTACTTCTTCTATTTTACGCGCCTTATTAACTGCAAAGCCATATTTTCTTCCCGGATTTGGTCCGCCGCCATTTCTTGCATAAGGGCTTGACGATTTTTCTTTAAAAGCGCCGTCTCTATTAAGTGGCATTCTTTGCATAGGAGCTGCCTCAACGCCATGAAACTGATGAGTTTCATCAACGGTAATTTTTGCTTTAATTATTTTTTCAATATCGCGTAAATATTTAGTTTCGCTTGGATCGCAAAATGAAATTGCCAACCCGTCTCTTCCAGCTCTAGCTGTTCTGCCTATACGGTGAACATAACTTTCTGGATCAAGAGGAATATCATAATTAATAACATGGCTAATCGCAGGAATATCAATACCTCTAGCCGCAATATCAGTTGCAACTAAAATTTTAATTTGACCATTTCTAAATGAAAGCAATGCTTTTTCGCGCGCGCCTTGTGATTTATTGCCATGAATTGCAGCAACTGTAACTGCGTTTTTAGATAAAAATTCAACAACTTTATTAGCGCCATGTTTGGTTTTACAAAATACCAGAGCGCTTGTAACGCCATCCTCTTTTACTACTTTTTTTAGTAGCGATAATTTATGAGATTTATCAACTAAAAAAACTTTTTGTTCAATTCGCTCAGCTGTGCTTGAAGATGGAGTAACTTCAACTCTAACTGGATTTTTCAAAATCGAATTAGCTAGGCCAGTAATGGCCGTGGGCATAGTTGCAGAAAAGAAAAGAGTTTGTCTTTTTTCAGGAATTTTTTGAATAATTTTTTTAATATCATTGATGAAACCCATGTCCAGCATACGGTCCGCCTCATCTAAAACCAAAACTTCTAATTGCATATAGCGAATATAGCCTTGATTTGTAAGGTCTAGCAGCCTTCCCGGAGTTGCAATTAAAATATCAACGCCGCCCTGAACTGCTTTAATTTGCGGGTTTTCACTAACTCCACCAAAAATTACCGCATATTTTAATCCTAATTCTTTGCCATAAACTTCAATATTATCAGCAATTTGTGAAGCTAATTCTCTTGTTGGCGTAAGAATTAAAACCCTCACCCCACCTGATTTAACTGAGATATTTCCTTTGGCAAGATTATGTAAAATAGGTAAAGAGAAAGCCGCTGTTTTACCAGTTCCGGTTTGCGCAATTCCAAGCAAATCTTTTCCTTCTAAAACATGAGGAATCGCTTGAAGCTGTATTGGAGTTGGATCATTGTAACCCTTTTTTTCAAGAGCATTAAGTATTTTTTCGTTTAATTGTAAGTTTTTAAAATTTGTCATATTAATTTAATTTGTTCGCGAATTTTTCCTTAGCAAACCTTTTCATCTAGGTTATTTATCTTAAATTTCAGATTGAGTTGTAAGAAAGACTCATCAGCCATCTATGAAGATTCAACAAGGGAAGTTTGATTATAAAGATAATTAATTAGATAGCTATCATTTTAAATTTTTTTTAGCCAACCCCTTGTTAAGATTTAAAAAAATACTATATTCAACTACACTTAATCTTAAACTTTAATTAACCAATAAAAATATGGCAGTTAGACCTTTACATGACCGCGTTCTAGTAAAACGCGTAGAAGCCGAAAGCAAGACCGCTGGTGGCATTATCATTCCTGAAACCGCAAAAGACAAGCCTTCTGAAGGCATAATCGTTGAAGCAGGCCTTGGCTTGAAAGACGAATCGGGAAAAAGAATTAGCCTAGACGTAAAAAAAGGCGACCGCATCCTATTCGCAAAATGGGGCGGCTCCGAAGTCAAAGTTAATGGCGAAGAATTAATGATCCTAAAAGAATCAGATATTTTAGCTGTTATTGAGTAATAAATTTAAGCCACAAAATCAACTCGCGCTCCTTAACTCTCACTAATTCTAGCCTCCAAGTCGCTTGCGTTAGCACGACTCCCCCCTTCCCTTCCATCGGGAGGAAAGGGGGATAGGGGGCTGGGTGAACAATTAAATTTTTAATAAGCCATGTCAGCAAAAGAAATTTTATTCGGAATCGACGCTCGCACGAAAATCGTAGAAGGCGTTGATATTATTGCAAATGCAGTAAAAGTTACATTAGGACCAAAAGGTCGTAACGTAGTTATTGAAAAATCATTTGGTGCTCCGCGCATCACTAAAGACGGCGTTACCGTTGCTAAAGAAATTGAATTATCTGATCGTTTCCAAAATATGGGCGCTCAAATGATTAAAGAAGTTGCTTCTAAAACCAATGATTTAGCTGGAGATGGAACCACAACTTCAACCGTTTTTGCTCAAGCAATCGTTCGCGAAGGTGTAAAAGCAGTTGCTGCTGGAATCAATCCAATGGATTTAAAAAGAGGTATCGATTTAGCTGTTGAAGCAATAGTTAAAGAAATTGCTAAAATGAGCAAAAAAGTTAGCAATCAAGAAGAAGTTGCTCAAATTGCAACTATTTCGGCTAATGGCGATTCAGAAGTTGGTAAAAAAATTGCTGAAGCAGTTCAAAAAGTTGGCCCAGACAGCCCAATTACAGTTGAAGAAGCCAAAGGTTTGGAATTTGAAGTAAATGTGGTTGAAGGAATGAATTTCGACCGCGGATATCTTTCTCCTTACTTTGTTACTAACGGCGAAAAAATGACTGCTGAATTAGAAAATGCTTACATTTTACTATTCGAGAAAAAAATTACTAACTTACAACCAATGGTTCCATTGCTTGAAGCTGTAGTTCAATCTGGCCGTCCACTTTTAATTATCGCTGAAGATGTTGAAGGCGAAGCTTTAGCGGCTTTGGTTGTAAACAAACTTCGTGGCGGATTAAAAATCGCTGCTGTAAAAGCTCCAGGATTTGGCGATAGAAGAAAATCTATCATGGAAGATATTGCTTGCTTAACTGGCGGACAATTAATTTCTGAAGACTTAGGAATGAAACTTGAAGCTGTTACTCCTGCACAATTAGGACAAGCTAAAAGAATCATCATCGACAAAGAAAACACAACTATCGTTGCTGCTTCTGGCGATTCTGCAGATGTAAAATCTCGTTGCAATTCAATCAAACAACAAATTGCCGAAACAACTTCTGATTATGATCGCGAAAAACTTCAAGAAAGATTAGCTAAACTTTCTGGTGGCGTTGCTATCATTAAAGTTGGTGGAACTACTGAAGTAGCGGTTAAAGAAAGAAAAGATCGCGTTGACGATGCTCTAGCTGCAACTCGCGCTGCTATGCAAGAAGGAATTGTTGCTGGTGGTGGTTCAGCTATTTTATACGCTGGTCGCATTTTAGAAAAACTAAAAGGCGCCAATGAAGATCAAAATACCGGCATCAATATCATCAAAAAAATTGTTCAAGCTCCAATCCGTCAAATCGCTGAAAATGCTGGTTTTGATGGCGCAGTTGTTGCTAATGAAGTAATTTCAAAAGCTGACGCAACTTACGGTTATGACGCTCAAAACAATAAATATGTTGATATGTTCAAAGCCGGAATTATTGATCCAGCAAAAGTAGTTAGATGCGCTTTGGAAGACGCTGCATCGGTTGCTGGCCTACTTATCACTACCGAAGCTGCAATCATCGAGAAAAAAGATGATAGCGCTGCTGGTGGCAACCCAATGGCTGGAATGGGCGGCATGGGTGGAATGGGCGGATTCTAAAAAAAATCTTTTCCATTTAAACTAAAAAGGACGGGGCATAAAAACCCCGTCCTTTTTTATTTCTTCTTCAAAGATTTAGCAACTTCTGGCGGCATGTATTTTTCATCATGTTTTATTAACAATTCTTTAGAATAAAATTCATTTTTCTCAACATTAAATTCACCGCTAGCAACAACGCCCTGCCCTTGTCTAAACAAATCTGGTAAAATTCCATTATAATAAATTTTCAAATCATTTTCTAAATCAGTTATCAAAAATTCAAAATTTGAAGCATCTGTTTTTTCCATCGAATTTTCTTTTACAAGCCCGCCAACCCTGATTTTGCGACCATTTATTTTTCTTACAATTTCCTCATTTTTTAACTCACTTGGTGAATAAAAAAAGACAATATTACTGCGAAAATTAATGATTATAAAAATCAAAGCTAAAACTGAAATTGCAGCAACGCTAGCAACAAAAACTATTCTTTTTTGTTTAAATTTATTTTTCATTTCTTTTTTTAAGAGAAAAATATTTTAATATCACATAAATAAATAAACTTCCCAAAACAAGCCCAGCAAAGGCGTAAGAGGCAATAATATAATTTGAATAATCTGAAAAATTTTCTACCATTTTTATAAAAATTTTGACATACTTGCAAAATAAAAGCTGCAATGTATAGTTGTAATACCATTTCCCATTTATAATCGCTCTTTTAGACCAAAAAGATGAAGCCTAAAAGTGCGATTATAAATGGGAAATGGTATAAGACAAACTTATATTTTTATCTATCGCGCCTGAATAGCTCAGTTGGTAGAGCAAAGGACTGAAAATCCTTGTGTCGCTGGTTCAATTCCGGCTTCAGGCACCACTTTTCTTGTCTTTTTTTTGACTCTTAAGAAATCATAATTATCGAAATATTTCTTCCACAATCACTTTCCCCTAGGTGGTTTGATCTTCTAAAACTAAAAAAATTCTCTTCATTTTTATAAGTATCTGTGCGTGGATTATCAATTTCTATATCACCTTCTGATTTTATCTTTTTCTCAATATATGAAGGTAAATCAAAATTATATTTTTCTGATTCTGCGCCTTCTATAAAAAAATCTTTATTATTTAAATCTTCCAGTAAAAACTCATCATAAAATTCTTTTGAAACTTGGTAAGATTCTTGCTGAATCATTGGGCCAATTTTTGCTTTTATATTTTTAGCTCCCAATTTTTTCATCGCCTCAATAGCTGAAAAAATAACGCCATTTTTAGCACCTTTCCAGCCCGCATGAACTGCCGCAATTATTCCTTGCTTTTCATCATAAAATAAAATTGGTGAACAATCTGCGGTAACCACGCCTATTACAACATTTTTTAAATTAGTAACTATCGCATCAGCCTTAGGTAATTCTTGATCGCCATAGATTTTTTTTATCTCATCAACCACCACAACTTCATTACTATGAATCTGATTTAATAATAAAACATTTTTTGCTTTATAGCCTCTATTTTCAAGCATTTTCATTAGATTTTCTCTATCTTTTAATGCTCTATCAATTAAACAATTTTTGCCAAAAAAACTACATCTTATCGCCATTTATTTCCTTTCACTTCTGATTAAATCCATCAAAAATTCTACATTTTCAATTGGTGTTTGTGGTAAAATTCCATGCCCTAAATTAAAAATGAATGGATGATTTTCAAAATTTTCAAATATATCAAAAACTTGCTTCTTTATATCATCTTTTGAGCCAAAAGCCAGTAAAAAATTATCTAGATTTCCTTGAACAACCTGCCCTAAATTTTCTTGCAGATTTTTTTTCACCCATTTTCTTTCTAAATTTTGATCAATCGCTAGAGCATTTGGATTAATTTCCTTGGCAAACTCCTCACACATCGAACCAATACCCTTTGGAAAGCAAATTATCGGTGTTTTTGGATGTTTTTTTCTTAAAGCCTCAACAATTTTTTTAGTTGGACCAATCACCCATTTTCTTAATTGCTCTGGCGGTAAAACTCCAGCCCAAGAATCAAATATTTTTACAACATCAGCTCCAGCATTGATTTGAAGTGATAAATATTCAATTATCGAATTTGTTAAAATTTCAATTAATTGACCAAAAAATTCTTCATCTTTAATCGCTGCAGTTCTGACTGAATCAAAGTTTTTTGAACCACCGCCTTCAATCATATAACAAGCAAGTGTCCAAGGAGCCCCAGAAAATCCTATCAAAGCTTTATCACTTTTTAATTGTGATTTAACAAGGTTTATAGCCTCAAAAACAGGGTTTAAATGAGTTTTTATGTGACTAGTATCTAATTTTTTTAAATCATCTATAGTGCTTATCTTTTGCAGTTTTGGACCAACACCTCCAACAAACTCAACTTTAACTCCTAAAGCATCTGGAATTGTTAAAATATCTGAAAAAATTATAGCTGCATCAAAATCAAATCTTCTAATCGGTTGCATTGTTACTTCACAAGCCAATTTTGGATTATAACAAAATTCCAAGAAGTTATCTGTATTTTTTCTTAAATCACGATATTCTGGAAGATATCTTCCAGCTTGTCTCATTATCCAAATTGGAGGATTTACAAACTTCTCTTTTTTATTTAATATATTAATTAATTTATTCATTTAAGTATTAGTTAATTTAAATAGTCCTGTTAAATTGGTGATTTAAAATTTTTAACATTTTTATTAACATTATTTAATTCAATTTATCCTTTAGAATAAAGGTTTTATAAAAGTTATCAACAATTAAAAAATAATTAATAAAATTCATCAACAACCAATAAAACTGTTGAAAAAATGTTGATAAAAATAATAAGTTTTTTTAGAAAATTCAAACGGTTGATAAGTCTCTATTTATTAACAATTTATTAACAGGTTTATTAACATGAAGCAAAGAATTCAAGAGGCTCTAGAGTTAAATTTAAAATGTGATGAAGTTGAGGTTGTAAATAAATCACATTTACATCTTGGCCATTTAGGTGACGATGGAAGTGGGGAAACCCATTTTAAAGTGATTATTAAATCTCTGGAATTAAAAAAGATGAGTAAAATTCAATCACATAGAATTATAAATTCATTATTAAAAAATGAATTTAAAAACGGGCTACATGCGTTTGAAATAGAGGTGTTGTAATAGAGTTTAGATCGTCATCATCCTTGGCCTGTAAGACCGAGTATCTCATGAGATACTCGATGCTTCGCATCAATGATGACGTTAAGAGGGGAAGTTTTTTATTTTAAACTATACCAAATAAATCTAAGCCAGTTTTTCTTTTTTCTGAACTAAAGCAATATTAGTAGTTTTTTCATCTCTAGCTTCAATTTCTTTTTCACTTAAAAAATCCATTACCAAAGGTTTTTTATCTAAAACAACTTCTTTAGTTACTCTAACTGATTTGATGTTATTTTTTGAAGGAATTTCAAACATTGCATCAAGAAGAAGTGATTCTACGATAGCTCTAAGACCCCTAGCGCCAGTTTTTCTTTCAATTGCTTTTTTGGAAATTTCTTTTAAAGAATTTTCATCAAAACTAAGTTCAACTTTATCTAATTGTAATAATTTTTGATATTGTTTAACGATTGAATTTTTTGGTTCAGCAAGAATTCTGGTTAAATCTTCTTCAGTTAAACCTTCTAAAGGCGCAACAATAGGAAGCCTTCCCACGATTTCTGGAATAAGTCCAAATTTAATTAAATCATCAGGCTCAACATCATTAAATAAATCTTTACGAGTTGTATCATCTTTTTCTCTAACGTCAGCTCCAAAGCCAATAGAAGAGCCGCGACCACGGCCGGCAATAATTTTTTCTAATCCAGAAAAAGCACCAGCGCAAATAAATAAAATATTTTTAGTATCAACTTGAACATATTCACTTTGAGTGGTTTTTCTTCCAGGCTGCGTTGGAACTGAAGCCACAGTTCCTTCGATAATTTTTAACAAACCTTGCTGAACTCCTTCTCCAGAAATATCTCTGCGCGCATTATCTTCTGATTTGCGGGCAATTTTATCAATTTCATCGATGTAAACTATGCCGCGCTGAGTTTTTTCAATATCATAATTTGCAGCTTGTAATAGGCGCGAAATAATATTTTCAACATCATCACCAACATAACCAGCTTCTGTTAAAGAAGTGGCATCAGCCATAGTAAAAGGAACATCTAAAATTCTAGCTAAAGTTTGCGCAAGTAAAGTTTTACCGCAACCAGTTGGCCCAATCATTAAGATATTTGATTTGTTAAGTTCGATATCATTAGCGGTTGCAACTGAAACTGAATTAATTCTTTTATAGTGGTTATAAACCGCAACAGATAAGACTTTTTTGGCGTAATCTTGACCAATTACAAAATCATTTAAAATTTTTAAAATCTCTTCAGGAGTAGGCTTCTTGCCATCTTTATGAAGAGGAGATTTTTTTTGCTCTTCTTGCAAAATATCCATGCCAAGGCCAACGCATTCATTGCAAATAAAGACCGCAGGCCCTGCAATAAGTTTTAAAACTTCATTTTGATTTTTACCGCAAAAAGAACAACAAAGATCTTTTTCTTCTTTAGGTGTTTCTGTATTTTTTTTAACCATGTTATTTATCTAATCTTTTTTCAATTACTTCGTCAATAAGTCCAAATTCTTTGGCTTTTTGTGGCGACATAAAATTATCGCGCTCCATTGATCTTTCAATTACCTCTAGTGGCTGTCCTGTATGCTTAGCGTAGATTTCATTTAATTTCTTTTTTAGCGCTAAAGTTTCTTGAGCATGAATTTCAATATCAGTTGCCTGACCTTGATATCCACCAGATGGTTGATGAATCATGATTCTTGAATGAGGCAAGCAAAACCTTTTGCCTTTAGTTCCAGCGCATAAAAGCAATGAACCCATTGAAGCTGCTTGACCAATACAAAGAGTAGAAACATCAGGCTTAATATACTGCATAGTATCATACATTGCAAGCCCAGAAGTAACAACTCCTCCAGGAGAATTTATATAAAAATAAATATCTTTTTTTGGATCTTCTGATTCCAAAAATAACAGTTGCGCAACGATAAGAGTAGAGATTTGATCATTAACCTGACCAGATAAAAAAATAATTCTTTCTTTTAGAAGTCTTGAATAAATATCAAAAGATCTTTCACCTTTTGCAGTTTGTTCAATAACCATTGGAACCAAGTAATTGGCTTGTTCAACTATTCTTTCTGACATATTTTATTAATTTGATTTATTTTTAAGACAAGATGGCTCTTGAAAATCATTAGATATTACTTAAATTACTCAAATCAAGGTTTTAAACTATTATGAGGTAAAAATGCAAGAAAATTCTCAAGAAAATTCATCTAAAGTTCCAGTAAATGAAACTCAAGAAAATGAACAAATTAACGAAAATCAGGCAGATTTTCAGGCAAAAATCAATGAATTAGAGCAAAAAAACGCTGATTTGAACGATAAATTGCTTCGAACCCTAGCAGAAATTGATAATGTTAGAAGAAGATCAAGAGAAGAAATGGAAAAATCAGCAAAATATGCTATTTCAAATTTTGTTAATGATTTAGTTTTGGTGGTTGAAAATTTCTTTTTGGCTAGTGAAAATTCTCCAAAACAAGAAATTGAAAAAGTGCCTGCAATCAAGAATTACGCTGATGCAATTGTGATGACCGAAAAAGAATTACTAAAAGTTTTAGAAAAAAATCAGGTTAAAAGAATCTATCCATTAAATGAAATTTTTAACCATAATTTTCATGAAGCGGTAAGTCAAATTGAAAGTGATTTGGATGAAGGAACAATTCTGCAAGTTATTCAAGCTGGATATTCAATTGCAGATCGTTTAATCAGACCAGCATTGGTGGTAACGGCAAAGCCTAAGGTTTAAGTAAGTCTTTGGAGAATTAAATTATAACTCCATATCCAGAAAATGGACCCCGCAACAAGTGCGGGGTGACAAATTTTGGAAGGCGCAATCTCATGAACTGTCACCCCACACTTGTTGCGGGGTCCATTTTCTGGATATGGAGTTAATCACACAACTCTTTATGTTTTTAAATAATTCTCAAATCATTTTTATTCCTTGCAAAAAAAGAAAATATTTCTACAATGCCAAGCCCTTTGCTATAATTAGCGAAGAATCTTTTAAAAAAAGATCGTGTGGTTTTTTTAAGGGATTGTAGCTCAGCGGTTAGAGCAGGACGCTCATAACGTCTTGGTCGCAGGTTCGATCCCTGCCGATCCCACCAAAAAACTTCGGCTTTTGGCTGCTTACTTACGTTGCTAAAATTTTTTATTTCGGTTATGTATATTTTTATACGCTCCCTCATAAAAAATTTTGTCGCCTATTAATCAGCGCAAAATCCTCGTTTTTAAGAGTAAATTTTTACTCACAAATTCACGGGTCAAAAGGCTTTCTACCTGTGTTTTGAGCTTATATTAACTTTAATTTGAAAATGATATGCCAAAAATGAAAACTAATAGTAGTGCCAAGAAGCGATTCAAGGTTACTGCGACTGGAAAAGTTCTCCATAAACAAGCCGGAAAAAGACACAATTTAGGCAAAAAAAGTCAAACTAGAATTAGAAATTTGCGTAAATCTGCCGTTCTTTCAGAAGGTCATGCAGCTAGTGTTTTAAAGCACAAAATGCCATATAACAGATAATTTATAGGAGAAAAAAATGAGTCGTGTAAAAAGAGGTGTCACTAAAAAAGCTAGACACAAAAAAATATTAAAACTTGCTAAAGGTTACCGTGGTCGTGCCAAAAACTGCTTCCGCGTTGCAATTGAAAAAGTAGAAAAAGCATTACGTTACGCTTACCGCGATCGTAGAGCTAAAAAACGTGATTTCCGTGCATTATGGATTCAACGTATCAATGCTGCGGTTAGAGAGCATGGCTTGGTTTATTCAAAATTTATCAGCGGCTTAAAAAACGCTCAAATTGATATCGACCGTAAAGTTCTTTCTGATCTTGCTATTAAAGAGCCAGAAGTGTTCGCACAAATCGTTGAAAAAGCAAAAAAAGCTTTAGCTTAGTTTTTAAAATTATCTAAAGTTGATAAAGTTACTATCTAAGGGGGGGTGGATTAATAATCCGCCCCCTTTTTTTTTGTAAAAATAGAAGCATTAGATTTGGTATATGGCGCCAACCCTTATAAAAAATATCTCAAGAACCCGTCATCCTTGGGCCAAAGGACCCAGGATTTCATGAGTTTCGTCTTCGAGGCATAGCTAAAAATTTATGACAAGAAACTTGCTCCAAGCGTCTCAATTCTCTCGTTAAGCCCCATGGTCCGGTCATGACCTTTCTTAAGTCCAGTCATCGATTCTCCCTAGCTCGGTCATTGAGCGGAGTCGAAATGATCGATTTTGTCCGCAAAATAAACAATTCAACAATCAAATTTTATTAGATTAATTAAAATTTATCTGAATGTTAAGCTTCCAGGATCTATACTTGGTGACAAAACTTTCGCAGCCCACAATTCTTTTTGAGAAGATGCAATTATTCTTTCGGCTATTTCTGATGTTGAGCCCACATCATGTTGATAAACGGCATCGCAAGGATATCTGCTTGTAATCTTAATTGAATCTTCACTTTCAACATCCCTTGAAGAAAACCCCATTTTCTCCATTGTCTTTTCTGCTTTTTGTTTTTTTGTAAATGGCGTTCCATCTTCTTTTATTTCGTCTTTGGCAAATCTTTCATAAGCCTCATAAAAATCTTGAGCAGTAACATTTGCAAGGGCTTCTTCACCATCTTTTGCAACCCTATAAAGATCTCGATATTGATTAAAGGCAGAAATTCCTCTTATGTCATCGATATTTCCACTTTCTCTAGCTTTATCATTTCGACCTTGCAGTCTTTGACCTAGTGTTTTCGGATCAACATGAATAATTGCGGTAGTAACTTTACAAAAAAAGTCATCGCCACCAAATTCTTTAAAGCTTTCTTGCAATTGTAAGGATGGATCGCCGCCAGTTGGTGCCAAATCTAGCAAGGTTGGCTTTCCTGCTTTAGAGTTCATAATTGCCTTTTCAAAAACTTTTGATAATAGATTCGGGCTTTTACTGTATTTTTCCGACAATTCTTCGTGTTTTATTTGAGTTAATGTAAATAAATTATCTAACAATTCTCTGACATAAAGACCATCACTATTTTCAATAAATTTATCAATTGTTGACGCGTATTCTTCGGGATTTTTCAAAGATAAATTAGCTTCTTTGTGATTTAAGTTTTTACTCAATATTGCACTCAATATTTTTCTAATTTGAGGGTTTCCAGCCATTTCTTCGGAAGTTTTTGGCCAGCTTGCCCAAATTTCTTTTAATAAATCGCTGCAACCATCATTTACAATTTCAACAAGATAATCATCAAGAGCCAAATCTTGTCCATAAACTTGCCAATTAGCATCGGGGTTTTGATGTTTAATTTCATCGCAAATCGTTGATTTTCCTGCGGTGGAGGTTCCTATTAATATTGTAATTGGAGCTAATATCAAGGGTTTACCTAAGGGCGATGATTCTTCGGGGGTCGGTGAGGCGCTAGGAAGGCTTTGCATTGCTAAATCATATTTATTAAGTTTTATTGACAAAGCGGATTGTCTTTAAAAACTCTAATTGCGCCTACTTATAAAGTCAATTCAAGTTGATCTTGATAAAATTCATATTTTTTAAATTGTCTTAAAAAGCTCATTCCAAGCAGTGAGATTCCCATTTCAGATTGGTTTACTGAGGCAGGAACTTTATAGAATTTTATGTCGTCAATTTTTATTTCATCCAATATAATATTTGCTCCAAAAGACTTGCCATTGGCGGTTTGATAGACTTTATTAAAATTTAATTCCAGCTCATCAATTCCGATTCTTTTGGCTTCTTTAAGGCTAATTACTATATCGCTTGCGCCGGTGTCAATCATGAAGCGGATTGGATAGGAGTTTATCTCTAAATCGATATAAAAATGACCGTCTTGAGAGGCTTTAATTATTATATTGCCTTCCTTGGTTATTCTGGCTTTAGAAGGATTAATTTCGCCTAAAATTCTGCTTTTAAAGTCGCCAAATTCAAAGCGATAGCTGTATAATAAAATTCCAATAAATGCAACTATTGACCAAGCTAGAAAATATTTGGCGATTTTTTTAAGATTTAAATTAGGGCGAAACATATTTCCCATTACTAATATTATTAACAATATTAATAGGTAAATGAAATTCTGCCAGTCGGCACCACTAAAATTATTCATTATTGTAGTCGGTTAATTAAATATTGAATTTTTTCAAACTCATCAAATTTTATAACAATTTTGCCAGTATTTTTAAAGGCATTAAAATTGATTTTTGTTTCCATTCCCAGAATTTCAGAAAGTCTAGTTTCAAAAGCGACTAAATGTTCGCTATTAACAAATTTCACTTTTGATTCAGTTCTAACGAAAACTGGAGTATTTCTAATTTTATCGACCTTCTCATCTCTAAGCATATCTTCGGCATCACGAACTGTTAAATTATTTTCAATAATTTTTCTAGCCAATTTTTCTGGATTTTCAGAATTTATGATTGCGCGGGCATGCCCCATGGAAATCATATTCTGATTTAACATGTCATGAATATTTGAAGGTAAAGTTAAAAGTCGTAAAAGATTGGCAATGTGGCTGCGACTTTTCCCAACTCTTTTTGCAACTTGTTCTTGAGTGTAAGAAAATTCTTCGATTAATTGTTTATAAGCAGTTGCTTCCTCAATTAAAGATAAATCTTCTCTTTGAATATTTTCAACAATTGCTAATTCAAGAGCCTCGTGATTATTTATTTTTTTAACTATTGCCTGAATTTCTGAAAATCCTGCAATTCTAGCAGCTCTAAATCTTCTTTCGCCGGCGATAATTTCATATAAATCATCATCAGTTACTTTTCTTAAAGTAATGGGCTGAATCAGGCCATTTTCTTTTAGGGAATCAGCTAATTCCTCAAGCTCTGCTTCGTTAAAAAATCTTCTGGGTTGATAAACTCCAGCAATAATTTTATTTAGAGGAATTGACTCGATAAGATTTTTATTTACAGGATCAAAAGTTGGCAAAGCTTCTTTTTTTGATTTACTTTCTCCGAGTAGTGCAGATAATCCTCTTCCCAATTTTCTTTCCGGCATAGTTTCGTTCATAATTTTCTCCTTTGTTTCATGTGAAATTTTGTAATCTTTTTTGGTGTCGAATTTAATTTGTTAACAGTGCCTAGGTCATTTCGACTCCGCCCAATGACCGATAGCGTCAAAATGTTCAGTTGTTTTTTAAATTAATCTTTCCCGTACGTTCATTGAGCAGAGTTGAAATGACCCCATTCTCAAGCTCTATAATAAAACCCGCGCAGATTCTCTTTCAATAATCTCTTTTGCCAAGTTTACATATGCTGCAGAACCAGTGCAGCGCGGGTCGTAAATTACTCCAGGCAGTCCATGAGAAGGAGCTTCTGAGAGCTTAACATTTCTTGGCACAATATTGCTATAGACTTTTTCTTTTAAGAAATCTCTAACATCAAACTCAACTTGCTCAGTAAGTTTGTTTCTTCTATCGTGCATGGTTAATACTATTCCGCTAATAGCTAGAGTTGGATTTAGGTTTTCTTTAACCAAATCTAAAGTTGTTAGTAAATGACTTAAGCCTTCTAATGAGAAAAATTCGCATTGCATAGGAATTAAAATCAGGTTAGCTGCAGTTAATGCATTTATAGTTAACAAGCCAAGGGATGGCGGACAATCTATTAATATGTAATCAAAGTCGGATTCAACTCTTTTTAGTGATTTTTTTAGCAAAAACTCTCTTTGCTCTATATTTGCAAGCTCAAGCTCGCAAGCTGATAAATCAACGGTAGAGGTTATGATTTTTAAATTATTAATTTTAGTTGGAATGACGGCTTGCTCAATTTGATTTTCTCCAATCAGGATCTCGTAAATGGTTTTTTGCCTTTGAGCTAGCGCTATTCCAAGTCCAGTACTGGCATTTCCCTGCGGATCTATGTCGACCAAAAGCACTTTTTTGTTTAAATTTGCTAAAGAGGCGGCTAAATTAACTGCAGTAGTTGTTTTTCCAACGCCGCCTTTTTGATTTACTATTGCAAAGATTTTTGCCTTTTTATGTTCAGGGTTATTCATAAATTAAAAATTATTTAGTAGATGTAGTGATAAGAGTAATGTTTAAAGGGTTTTGAAGAAGATGTCAATTGATTTTTTAAGATTTATATCAATTATTTGCTTTTATGCTTCACATGAAACATTCAAATTTATTGCTAACTTTTTACATCTCCCGTTCTGCGTAAAACCAGATATTTTGAGGGTTTAGGTTTTTTCGAAGTTGAGCTCACGAGATCCTCGATGCTTCGCATCAAGGATGACGAGAAGAAAAGAGAGATAAGGCGCAGAATTTTGGATAATCTTGTTTTAGGAATAGATGCTTAAATAAATTGTTCTATCTTAATGCTCCGTCTCGATGCCCATCTTAATAGTCCATCTTTAAAACTCCCGTCTTTAAAACCTCAATTTTAAATTCCGTGCCTAGCAAATTTTCCATCTCACAAAACCCCCCCCACCTCACAAAACCTCCATCTCACAAAAACCCTCGCCTCACAAAACCTCTATCTTAAATTACACTGACTGTCCTTTGAGTTATTTTATCTTTTTGTTTTGAAGAAATTTTTTAGTAAGTCTTTTGAGTCATTTTCAGCGAATCCAAAATAAATTTCAGGCTTATGAAAACAAGATTGATTTTTGAAAATTCTTACCCCATTTTCTATTGCTCCAAATTTTTCATCAGTTGTAGCAAAATAAACTCGCTTAATTCGAGCTAAAGAAATTGCAAAAGCACACATTGCGCATGGTTCTAAAGTTACATAAATATCGCAATTTTCAAGTCGATGAGTTTTTTTTATTTCTGCCGCCTGTCTTAAAGCTAAAATTTCAGCATGAGCAGTTGGGTCGTTTAAGATGCGATTTTGATTGTAAGTTGCGGCAATAATTTTATTGTTTTCAACAATTATCGCCCCAACTGGAACCTCGTCTTTTTCAAAAGCCAATTTTGCCTGAGCTAAAGCAAGTTGCATATAATTCATAGAGGCTTTGCTTTTTTAAAAATTTTAAAGAAATTCTGAGTAGTTTTATCCACAACCGTTTCAACTGGTATATTTTTTAATTCAGCGATAAACTCCACAACATGTTTAGTAAAGGCAGGTTGATTTGTTTTTCCTCTAAATGGAGTTGGGGCCAAATAAGGAGAATCTGTTTCTACTAATAAAAATTCTAAAGGTAAAAATTTTACAATTTCTTGCAATTCTAAAGCATTCTTAAAAGTTACAATTCCAGAAATTGAGATGTAAATTCCCAAATCCAAAGCTTTTTGAGCCAAAGTTTTTGAGCTGGAAAAGCAGTGTAAAAGTGCGGGAAAATTTTTATTTTTTTGTTCACTGCTCAAAATTTCAATCATGTCTAAATCAGAATTGCGGCTATGAATAATTACAGGCAATTCGTTTTCTTGTGATGCGGCGACGTGATTTAGGAAGCTATTTTTTTGATCTGATATAAAGGAGGTTTTGTGGTAGTAATCCAGTCCAGTTTCACCAATTCCAATGATTTTAGATTCTTCTTGGCAGATTTTTATAATTTCTGCAGCTGTAATTTTGGGCTGCTCATCAACATTGCAGGGGTGAATTCCAACTGAAGCATAAACATAATCATGTTTTTTGGTGTAGGATAAAATTTTATCAATCTCAGTAATTTTTGTGCAAATTGTTTGTAGAATTTTTACATTATTTTTTTGGCAATTATCTAAAACTTCTTTAAGGGGAATATTTTGTTTTTCAACCAAATCAAGATGACAATGAGTGTCGACTAAGTAATTAAACATTTAAATTACCACGAATTTGAGTTGATGAAATGTCGTAATTTTCGCTTTCAAAAATCATTAAATGACATTTTAGATTTTTATCCATTATTTTAAATGCTTCAGTTTTATTGACATTTTCCAAATGATTTTCCCGAGAAAAAATGGCAAATGGAATTAGTTCTATCAATTTCTCAAAATTCTTCCATAAATGCATGTTTTTTAGGTTATCTGCGCCCATTATCCAGAAAAAATCGATATTTTTATGGTTTTTTTGTAATTTTTCAATTAATTCGATGGTATAAATTTCATCAAAAGCCCGAATTTTGATTTTTGGCTGGTTTTCTATCAATAATTGGCATTTTTCTAGACGAATTTGGTAATTTTCGTAGATTTTTTCATCTTTTAACGGATTTTTTAAAGTTGGAATCCACCAAATTTCATCTAATTTTAAATTTTTTAAAGCTAGATCGCTAATATGAAGATGCCCTTGATGAGGAGGATTAAAACTGCCGCCAAGTAACCCTATTTTTTTTATCCCAGAATTATTGCCCATGAAATTAGAATTCCCACCCAAATATTTGATTTAAAAACCGCTAAACAATTTTTTGGATTGCTTAAGTTGCAGGTTCTAATTTTATAGTCTAAAAACAAAGAGGCGAGCAGAATTATGAAAAAGAAATTATTATTAAATTTATTGATTGTGCCCAAGAAAAATAAAAGCAAAAACATTGTAAGGCTACATATAGTAAAAAATCCTTTTGGATTGCTTGAGAATTTTATGGATGTTGATTTTAATCCTATTTTTAAGTCGTCTTCTATGTCTTGAAAGCCGTAAATTGTGTCATAAATTAATGTCCAAACAATTCCAGCAAGATATAGAAGAATGGCAGAAAAAGTGATGCCAGAATTAATTGCAAGACTAGTCATTAAAATTCCAAAATTAAAAGTTAGTCCTAAAATAACTTGAGGATAATTGGTGAATCTTTTTCCCAAAGGATATATTGCCACAAGAATTAGTGCAAAAAGCCCGCCGATAAAGGTTGCAAAGTTTAATTGCAATAAAATTATTAGTCCAAAAAACAACAAGATTAGCAATAAAATTATTGCGCTATTTAATGAAATATCGTTATTTGCCAATGGGCGATTTTTTGTTCTATTGACTTTTTTGTCAAATTTTCTGTCCAAGATATCGTTGATAATGCAGCCAGCAGAGCGCATTATTATTGATCCAACTAAAAACAATAAAATAATTCTTAGCAATTCGTAAGGATTGATACCTGGATTTTGCTTTGCTGCTAGAGCGGCGCCAAAAAGACAGGGAAGAAAAAGCAATAAAATTCCAGTTGGTTGATTTATTCTAGTGAGTTTTGCGTAGTTTTTTAAGATCATTAATTGTTTGATTTTTTGTAAATTTTATATAGAATTGCCAGCCCTTAATTTAATATCATTTTTTAAAAATAAAATGCATAAATTGTTAATTGCCAATCGTGGCGAAATTGCTTGTAGAATTATCAAAACTTGTCGCAAGATGGGAATCAAAACTGTTGCGGTTTATTCTGATGCTGACACCAATTCGCTTTTTGTGCAAATGGCGGATGAGGCCGTTAATATTGGGCTTTCGCCATCTTCGCAAAGTTATTTAAATGTTGATAAAATTTTAGCTGCGGTTAAAAAAACTGGCGCCACCATGGTTCATCCTGGTTATGGATTTTTATCAGAAAATCGTAAATTTGCTGAAGCTTTAGAAAAGGCTGGGGTTACATTTGTTGGGCCTTCTACCTATTCAATTGAAATGATGGGCGATAAAATTGAGTCAAAAAAATTGGCAATTGAGGCGAATGTTAGCACTGTTCCTGGATATATGGGCGTTATTAAAGATGCTGATGAAGCGGTTAAAGTTGCACAAAAAGTTGGTTTTCCAGTAATGGTTAAGGCTTCTGCTGGCGGCGGTGGCAAAGGAATGAGAATAGTTTGGAAGGAAGAAGAAATGGCGGAAGCCTTTTTGTCAGCTTCAAATGAGGCTCGTAATAGTTTTTCTGATGATAGGGTTTTTATTGAGAAATTTATTGAAAGCCCGCGTCATATAGAAATTCAGGTTTTGGCAGATAAACATGGCAACATCGTTTGTTTGGGCGAAAGAGAATGCTCTATTCAAAGAAATAATCAAAAGGTAATTGAAGAGGCTCCAAGTCCATTTTTAGATGAAAAAACTAGGGAAAAAATGTACGAGCAGTCAAAGGCTTTGGCGCAAAAAGTGAAATATTTTTCTGCTGGAACTATTGAATATATCGTTGATAAAAATAAGAATTTTTATTTCCTTGAGATGAATACTCGTTTGCAAGTTGAGCATCCAGTAACTGAACTTATCACTGGCCTTGATATTGTTGAGTTGATGATAAAAATCGCCTTGGGTGAAAAATTGCCTTTCAAACAAGAAGATATCAAGTTAAATGGCTGGGCGATGGAATCTAGAATTTACGCCGAAGATCCTTCTCGCGGCTTTTTACCTTCAAGCGGAAGAATTAATTTATATATTGAGCCTGAAGAAGGTGAAAATGTTAGGGTTGATTCTGGGGTTTATGAAGGCGGTGAAGTTAGTATGTTTTATGATGCGATGATTGCCAAACTTTGCTCTTATGGAAAAAACAGAGGTGAGGCTATAAAGCACATGCGCCAAGCTCTCGGCAGCTTTGCAATTGGTGGAGTTTCTCATAATATTAGTTTTCTTGAAACTATTATGCGAAATGAAAGGTTTATTGTGGGAGACATCTCTACAGCTTTCATCAAAGAAGAATTTCCAAGTGGATTTTCAGGAAATGAAATAAATTCGCATTCAGAGGAGGTTTTTATTGCCAGCTCAATGCATGTTTTTTTGAAAAATTACGAGAGAAACGCCTTGATGACCGGGCAATTACGCAATCGCACCAAGCAAATCTCAGAAAGATGGGTGGTGATGATTGATGAAAAATCCTATCTAGTTAATATCGTTGAAAGAAGGCAAGATTATTTAAAATTAGAATGTGATCGCAAAGAAATCGAGTTAATTAGTTCTTGGAATAATGGTGAAAAATTATTTAGGGCGGTTATCAACGGCGATAGCGTTGGGGTTAAAATTCGTGAGAACAATAATACAGGAAGCTATTTGATGCAATATTCTGGCTCAAGCGTATTTACCTATGTTTTTTCACCAAGAATTGCGGAATTGTCAAAATTTATGCCTAAATTTGAAAAAAATGCTAAGCCAAAAAATTTGACTTCGCCAATTACCGGCAAAATTATTCGCTTTAAAGTAAAAGAGGGTGATGAAATTACTGCAGGACAAGAGCTTGTGGTTATTGAAGCAATGAAAATGGAAAATATTATTCGCACCGATCACAATGTTAAAATTGGCAAAATTAAATTTTCTGAAGGCGAGCCAGTTGGAATTGGGCAGGTGGTGATGGATTTTGTGGTGTAACAACTAGCGCCAAAGGTTAATAATTGCCTCTTGTTATTTTATTCCTCAGCAATTTTGATAATTTTTGCAGTGGCAAAGCTTAAGGCTGCAGCAAAAAATATTGCAAGCCCAGCAAGCAAGGTAAGGCTGGTTTGAAAATCTCCTAGTGCAATTAATAAGATTGGAATAATTAATGGCATTGCAATTATTGAAATCATCGGAGCCGAGTTTCCTAGAGCAGAAAGGCTTCCACAAAAACAGCAGATAAAATTTATCACCAAAGTTGCTAGTAAAAATAATATTAAAAAATCAAAATTTGGATTGATAGTAAAAGTTATAATTGCCAGAGGAAGGCAGTAAATAAGCCAATTTACAACCATTTTTGCCAAAATAAAAATTTCAAAATTTTGAAAAATAATCAACATTTGTTCGATATTTCCATCTTCAAAATCTTTTTTTAGAAACTCACTTGATGAAAAAATTAAGCTAGAAAAAAGAGCGAGCCAAATGGCGGTGGAGGCTTTAAATTGCTGGTTTTGTGACAATAAAAAGAAAGTTGTAATTAGAATTGAGAAAAATAAAAAATTCGCCAAAACTTTACTTAAGCTGCGAAAACATAATAGTAGATCTTGTCTTAAAATTATCCAAAACATTTTATTTTCTATTATAATTATCGGTAAATCTAACTATATCATCTTCTCCTAGGTAAGAGCCAGTTTGAACCTCGATTAATTCAAGCTCATTACTGCTTTTATTTTCAAGGCGATGTTTTTTACCAAGCGGAATATAAGTTGATTGATCTTCATTTAAAACAAATTCTTTATCCTCGCAAGTTACGTGCGCCTGACCTT
Source organism: uncultured Rickettsiales bacterium (assembly GCA_937927795.1). Classification (GTDB taxonomy): domain Bacteria; phylum Pseudomonadota; class Alphaproteobacteria; order Rickettsiales; family UBA1997; genus UBA2645. Next base: position 1,584 of record CALBSF010000155.1, on the reverse strand, counting down.
TAACAATTATCCAATGCTCGGCGCGATGATCGTGTTTTTGCAGCGATAAAGCGGAATTCGGTTTTACAATGATTTTTTTTACCCTAAAACGATTGCCAATATCTATATTTTCAAAACTGCCCCAAGGGCGCATAACCGTAGTATGAGAATTGCATTCTTGCCTATTTTTTTCTTTCAAAACCTCAAATAGTTTTTTTACATCTTGGCTGTCATTTTTATTGGCAATTAAGGTAACATCCTTTAGACCTATGATTATCAAGTCTTTGATGCCAACGGTTGCAATCAATTTGTCTGAAGAATTGATGTAGCAATTCGTGGTTTTCAAACTTACAATATCTCCAACCAAGCTATTTTTCTCAGCATCTTGCTTGCTTAAATCAGAAACTGCCTGCCACGAGCCAACATCTAGCCAGCCAATATCAACTGGAATTATTGCGACTTTTTGAGCTTTTTCCATCACTGCATAATCAATTGAAATATTTTGACATTTTTCAAAGCTATCGACTTCTAACCTTGTAAAATCAAGGTCTTTTATTGAATTATCGTAAGATTTTTTGCAATTATCAAAAATTTCTAAATTTAATGATTTTAACAAATCTAAATAAATTGAGGCGCGAAATAAAAAAATTCCACTATTCCAAAAATATTTTTTTGATTTTAAAAACTCTTCAGCTATTGATTTTTCTGGCTTTTCGATGAATTTTTCAACTGCAAAAATTTCCGCAAAATCTTCTAATTTATTGCCCTGTTTAATGTAACCATATCCGGTTTCTGCTTTATTTGGAGTGATGCCAAAGGTAATCAAATGCCCTTCTTGCGCAGCTTTTGCGGCTTTTTTTACGGCATCAATAAATTTTTCTTCCTCTTTAATTATGTGGTCAGAGGGCATTACAAGCATTAAATCATTGGCATTAGAATTTTTATTAATTACATCAAAGGCAGCCACAGCTATGGCCGGAGCAGTATTTCTTGCGCTTGGTTCAAGAATTATTGATGAGGCTTTAATATTAATTTTATGTAATTCTTCTGCGGCAATAAAGCGATGTTCATTATTGCAAATTATAGTTGGATTTAAAAAATCATCTGAATTTTGAAGTCTTAAAATAGCTCTAGCAAACAAAGAGTTTTTGTCAAAAAAATCTAAAAATTGTTTTGGATAAAATGAGCGAGAAAGCGGCCATAATCTAGTTCCGCAGCCGCCAGATAATATTACAGGATTAATTTTCATCGAAATTTTTAAAAAAATCTATGGCACCAAAACTTGCAAAACCAAGTTTTTTTATAATTGAAATATTGCCAGAATTAATTCCGCCAAGTGGGTAAAGATAGTCTAAATTTTTATATTTTACAGCAATTTTGCGAAGCTTTTCTTCTCCTAAAGGCTCGATATCTTTATGGCTACTGCTTGCAAAGGCTGGGGAAATAAAAATTAGATCAGCTTTTAATTTTAGTGCTTTTTCAATTGATTCTTCGCTGTGGGCGGCAAAACTAAAAATAAAATTTTCTTTTGCAAAATCTTTTGGAATTTGATCGAAGTCAGAAAAATGAATTCCATCTGCCTTAAGTTTTTTTGCTAGCTCAATA
>CALBSF010000154.1 GCA_937927795.1 uncultured Rickettsiales bacterium | reverse complement strand
CAGTTTGATCAAGAACTGAATCTGTTAAATTTTTAATACAGCTATTAAAAGCGTTCAATTGAGGGGCTGCATCACTGGAAAAGAGGTTCCCATCACAACGCATCGATTTAAGAAGTTCACTGTAGTCTTTTTGACTGTGTTTGTTTTTCTTAGAAAAGTTATTTAATTTCTTTTGAATATCGCCAAAGAGCAGATGATAATTTGGGGCAAATTTATTATGTTGATTTAGTTAGATCTTATCTTAGTTCTGTTATTTTCGATTCTTTTAAAATGAACTGCGCCAGTTCTTTATTTTCAATAATAAATGTTAATTTTTTAGAAAAAGATAATCAGGAAATTTTATTTGAAAAATTACATAATTTTTTACAAAAAATTGTTTTAGATGAAGTTTCTTGCGATGAAATTTTATCTGATTACATCAAGCTTGAATTAAAGATTTTAAAGGTTTTGGGATATGGGCTTGATTTAAGCGTTTGCGCAGTTACTAATTCAAAAACTAATTTAGCTTTCGTATCGCCAAAATCGGCTAGGGCAGTGTGTTTTGAGGTTGGTCTTCCTTATCAAAATAAGCTTTTAAAATTACCAAAATTTTTAGTTCAAGAAGATGCTGATAAAACAAAAGATTGTTTAAGAAATGGTCTTAATTTAAGTGGATTTTTTCTGCAAAAATTTTTGTATGAAGAAAAATCCGTGGATCATAATTTTTTGTTTCGTCGCAAAACTTTGGAAGCGGCGTTAGCAATTTAGGAGGCAAAATTTTGCAAGTTGAGGTGGATCTTTTATGCGTTACCGCGCTCTATCGCTGGTTAATGATATAGATGTCGCGCCAGTTAATGCTGGCGAACTAACTTCTTTTGCAAGTTTAGCAGCTTCAATCATCTTTATTATATCTTCATGATTCAGTCTTTTAGCTATGTCTAGAGCATTTTCTCCATCTGAATTAGTAGCATTTATATCTATTCTGGGATTACTAAGTAATAATGCGCAAATTTCATTATTGCCAGTTGACGCTGCATATTGAATGCAGGTTACTCCTTCAACACTTCCAGTATTTGATTGCGCCTTGTAGCGCATATTAATATCAGCGCCATAATCAATCAATAATTCTAAAATTTCTTTTTTATTCATTATAGAAGCATAAGCTGCCAAGGTTCCATAGGAACCTGAAACATCTTGAATATAATTTGCATCAAACCCACTTTTAAGCACCAGCTCCACATCGTCCTTATTTCCAAGCATTATTGCTATTTTGCATATTTGATTTTTAATATTATCGTCAGTGCCATAACTTAAAAATAACTCCATCAATTTCTTATCAAGCTTATCCTTCTTATCAAACGCATCCCTCGCATCAAGTTTATCAATTGACCAAATTAATGGGTGTTTGCCTTTAGAATCATTTTTAACTCTAACTCCATTACTTACACACCATGAAAAAACTTCACATCTTTTATCAACATCAATGTCGCTTTTCATTATCGCAAAAAATGCATTTTGACCTTCTTCGTTTTTTATTTCAGATAAATCAATTCCACCTGCAAGAAAAATAGTTTGAATATGACTTAACAACTCAAAATCTGCCTTATCTATAGCTTTTAGAAAAACTTTTTTTAGAAATTCAATTGCTTTGGGATAATATTTTTCTTCAGCTTGCGATGGGTGCAGCATTTCAAGAAATTCTGTTAAGTTGGATCCAATCAAGCGTTTTTTATATTCCTTATAAACTTCAACTCCTAAGCCAAATGAGCGACCATCATGATCCATTTCAAATTTTAAATCTTCATCAAGCCTTCTTAAGACTGATCTAAAAACAATATTTAAAGATTTAAAAAAACAATTCCCCCGACTTTGTGATTTAGTTGGAATGTTTCTTGCTATAATTATTGGATCACCTTCTTCATCACACACCGCAATTTTAGCAACTTTTTGTAAAAAAAGTTCTTGATTAAGCGCTCCCCCATCAGGAGATATTGAATCTTTTTCGCCTGAACTACAAAACTCTTTTTCTATAAATTTTTCTAACTCACAATTAGCCGCAAGCTTTGCAGAATCAATATCAAAACTAATTTCAGCTGCTAAAAATCTTTTTATGCCCGGAAAATTTCCATCACAAAAAGATATTTTTTTTGCAACATCGCCTTCATAATCAATAATAGCGTAAGCTGCATGATTACTATAAGGCAATGTAATAATTTTCATTTTATTGCCTGAATTTTCTATAAAATCGCCATCACAAATTCTTTCTATGGTTTTAGTAAAAACCTCCTTATTTGGAAAATCAATTTTGGAAATTTCTGTGGAAAGTATTTGCAATATATTCTTTGTTATCTTTCCAGGAACACCATATTTTTCGTTAAAATAAGATAGACCAATCATTGTTTTTTTTATTTGCAATTTAGCAAAATTTTCAAGGTCTTTTGGTGAATCAAAAAATCTTATATCTGTTAAAATTTTTTTTCCTTCCTCAAAAAACAACATTAACTCATAAGCCAGATAGCGCTCTAAAGCTACATGTAAATTAGCCCCAGATTCACATAAGATTCTTACAACATTAAATTTGCCATGCAAAATAGCGCTCAAAATAATAGGTGTTATTTTTTTGCTGCTAAATTCAAAATTAGGATTAAGTCCTTTTTCATTTATTAAAAATCTAACCATTTCTTCATCACCGTTAACCGCAGCAAACAAAAGAGTTTTAGCTCTATTCTCTTCATTGCGGTCATATTCTAACAACAACTCCATCATCTCTTTGTCTTCTAGCGCAATTGAGCTTTCCAAACAAGAAAGTTCAGAAGCTTGACTAGAAACTTCAATTTTAGCTCCAGACTCAAGTAACAATTTTACCGCAGAGTGTTGTTTGAGTTGAACTGCGGCAAATAGCGGACTAAGTCCTTTATTGTCTGAAAGATCAATATCTGCTTTTTCATCTATTAACATTTTACTAAATTCATCATGATCAAGTTCAATGCTTAGTCTTAGGGGAGTATTGCCTTTAGAATCTTTTTGATTAATTAAATCAAATATTATTTTTTCAGCATTTGCTGGATACATAGCCTTTAAAAGCCTGAATATCTCTCTTACTAGCCTTATATTTCCCACCAAGGCAGCATAATGGATAAAGTTTTTTTGACTTGGATCGACATGGTAAATATCAACTTTTTCTCTTATAAAAATAGTTGTGGCAATATAAAAATCTCTTTCATCAAGAGATGTTGCAAAAGGATGTAAAGACCACATACCTAACATTTTACAGTCATGTAGGGCATTAAATGCAGCTATGTTTTTATAGCGAAAAGCGCTATCTTTTAAATCTTTTATATTGGAAATTGAGGCGGTAAATCTAAATAAAAAATCTAAAACACCTTGATCTTGCTCATTTTCTATAATCAAAGCCCATTTGGCGTGAAGACGCATGTATGAAGCAACTTTTTTAAACTCGGGCAATTTAACTATTTCATCTTGCAAATAACCATTACGATATCTTGCAAGTGCAAGAACTTTTTCAAGCGTAACTGGATTAAAAAAAAATCTCATCGCTGCTTTCAGGCTTTTTTTAGAATGGCCCCTAATAAGAAAATTTCTGCCCTGATGTTTGCGAGTTGCAAAAAAATTCATATCTGCAATCGCGCCTTCAAAACAACTCGTGTCTATTGGCATAAATACTATTGAAATAAAATTATAACTTCATTCAAATAGTCTTCAAATAATAAATCAACGCTTATGAATATTTAAGAATGCTTATGGTGTTTTTTTCTTGAATTGTCACGGTTTATAAATAGCTTTTAAAACCCATAAAAAAGCATCGATCCAATCATATTTACGGGATTTAATTTTTGATCAAGCAGCAAGCATAAAAAAGCTGATAAACAAATTGCTGGAGCAAAAGGAAAGGTTTTTTCTTTTTTAATTTTTTGCCAAAGCGAGCCAAACACTGCGCCAAAAATGCCACTCAGAAGCATGAAGGCTAAGAAATTTTTATTTCCAAGCATTAGCCCAGCGATAAAAAAGAATTTTAAATCATCAATTCCAATTGCTTCAACTTTAGTGGTGATATAAAAAAAACCGTATAAAATTAGACCAAATCCTATATATAAAAAAGCGGCAGAAATATTGGCGATAACAGCATTTGAGCCGCCTTGTAAAACTAGTAAAAAAGTTACAAATATTGTTAGTAAATATTGCAGAATATCTGGAATTAAATATTCTTCCAAATCAGTAATTATCATCATAATTAACACAAAAGTGATAAGAAAATAAATTATCATTTTGAGATTTAATTCTTGATTTAAAGTAAAATAAATTACTAAAAAAGAAATTAGAAAGCTTAGCTCAATTAGCGGATAGCGAGGGGATATTTTAATTTTACAATTTGTGCATTTTCCAGCTTGAAAAATCCATGAAAATAATGGAATTAAATTAAAAGCTTTTAAAGAAATTCCGCAATTTGTGCATTTTGATCTAGCGAAAACGATTGGCTGTTTTTTGCTTAAACGATAGCTAAGTAGGCTGGCGAAGCTTCCTAAAATTAAAGCTAAAATTGCAATTAAAATTAATATTGTCTGCTGATCAATGTGAGAAAGTATTTGCATAAAATTATTAACGTCGAGTTGCTAATTTGAAAGTCATAGTTAAACTTGGTATTGATATCATTTCAACTGCAAAAATGAAGTTTTTTTTCAAGAATATCATCGTTATTTTGTTGGCCATTTCTGTTTTTGCTTGCAATCAAAAGCCTGCGAAGGTTTTAAATAAAAGTAAAAATGTTTATAATCAGCAAATAATTCACAAAGTCTCTAAGGTTCAAGCTGCGCCAATTGCGCCAATTGTTGGTAATTTGCAAAATAATAGTTTAGATAATCGTGTGGTTGAGGTTGTAGCGGGCGATACTTTGTTTAGTGTTTCAAAAAAATATCAAGTTACTTTAAGAGATTTAATTAAGCATAATAATCTTGTTCCGCCTTATGATTTAAAGGTTGGAAGCAAGATATTTATTCCCAAGCCAAATTACCACGAAGTAAAAACTGGCGAAACTATCTATTCGATTTCTCGTATTTATAATATGAAAATCAACCAACTTATTGAGATGAATGACTTGAAAGAGCCTTACGCAATCAAGCTTGGAGAAAAATTACGAGTTAGTGAAGTTACTCAAAATATTGCAAGTCAGAAAGTTGTTGCTCCAATACAAAGTGAGAAGCCTGCTGTGACTTCGAGCGTTGTTGAAAAAAATAATGATTTAAATAAAAATAACTTAATTAGCGCGGCTAAAGTCAATAAAATCAATGATTCAAATTTAGCGGAAAAAATTTTGGATCGTAAAAATAATTTTTCTTGGCCAATTAAAGGTGAAATTATTTCAAATTTTGGACCAAAAAAAGGCGGTCTTTATAATGATGGAATCAACATTAGAGCCAAAGAAGGTCAGATGGTTAAGGCTTCAGAAGATGGTGTGATAGCTTATGTTGGAAATGAGTTGAAAGGATATGGTAACTTAGTTATAGTTAAACATCCTTCAGGCTTTATTACTGCTTATGCTCACTTAAAAAATTCTGCGGTTACAAGAGGTCAAAAAGTGAAAAAAGGTGAAAAAATAGGATTGGTAGGCTCGACGGGAAATGTTGATTTTCCACAGCTTTATTTCGGACTTAGAAAAGGACGCGATGCTTTAAATCCACAAAATTATCTAAAATAAATGTCATTTTTTAAAATATTTTCCAAGTCAAAAATTATTGATCAATTAAGCAATTCTTCGAGCAAAATTTCTTCGTCAATTGCGCAGATTTTTACTCACAAAAAGATAAATAACCAGATTTTGGAAGAGTTGGAAGAGGTTTTGATTCTAAGCGACATGGGAAGTGAAGTTGTTGGTGAAATTATTCAAAAAATTAAAGAAAAAAAATTTGAAAAAAATATTGATGAATTGACAATAAAATCTTTTTTGGCAGATCAAATAGAAGTTGTTTTAAAACCTTGCGAGGTCTTGTTAAATCTTGATGGGTCAATCAAACCACAAGTAATGGTTTTTAATGGCGTAAATGGCGCAGGAAAAACTACTACTATTGGAAAAATTGCATTAAATTTAGCCAATCAAAATAAAAAAGTTTTAATTGCTGCTTGCGACACATTTAGAGCTGCGGCAATAGAGCAATTAGAGGTTTGGACTAATAGAGCGGGTTGTCAAATCATTAAGCCGCAAAAAGAAGGAGAAGATCCAGCAGCAGTTGCATTTCGCGCTCTTGATTTTGCGAAAAAAAATAATTTCGATATATTGCTTCTTGATACTGCAGGAAGGCTTCAAAATAAGCAAAATTTGATGGATGAGCTTAGAAAAATTAATACTGTTATTAAAAAAATTGATGCTAGTGCGCCGCACGAAAATATATTAATTCTTGATGCAACCACGGGTCAAAATGCTAAAAATCAATTAGAAATATTTAATCAGATTGTTGGAATCACAGGAATTATAGTTACTAAATTAGATGGAACCGCTAAGGGCGGGATTGTTGTTGCCTTGGCGCAAAAATTTCAAAAACCAATTTATGCAATTGGGGTTGGTGAAAAAATCGAAGATTTACAAGATTTTGATGCTAAAAGTTTTGCAAGAAATTTGGTTGGGTTGTAGCTTTAAATAATAATTCCGCCGCCTTGATTTAATTCATTAATTTTTAGCATAACATCTTTTGCAATTGGTGCTGCAGATGCTGAGCCAGAGCCGCCGTGTTCTACTACTACTGATATAGAATATTTTGGATCAGAAAATGGTGCAAAGCCCACGAATATTGCGTGGTTAGCATTATTTTTTGCTTCACTTGAAGACATTTCATTTTCTCTTTTTGAAATTACTTGAGAAGTTCCGGTTTTGCCGGCCATTTCAAAACCATCTATTCCAAGCCTTTTGCCATAAGCTGTTCCGCGACCATCATTTACAACCCTTCTCATGCCTTCTTGTACAAATTTCAGATGTGATTCATTGACTACAGCTTGGCTTTTTAGGGCGTTATATTGGGTTGAAATATTGTGGTTACGAATTAAATAAGGTTTAATTGGAACTCCGCCATTTGCGATTCTAGCGGTAACTAGCGCCATTTGTAGTGGCGTTGCTAAAACGAAACCTTGTCCAATTGCAGTATTAAGAGTGTCTCCGCCAACCCATTGTTCTTTAAAAAATTGCCTTTTCCATTCATCGCTTGGAACGTTGCCAGATCTGCCTCCATAAAGACTTATATCAAGCTTTTCACCATAACCAAATTTGCGCGCCATGGTGGTAAATTTTTCATAACCCATTTGATTGGCGATGGTAAAAAAATAAGTGTTACATGACTGAGTTATTGCATCCATTAAATTTACCGAGCCGTGCCCTTCTTCTTTCCAACAATGAAATCTTCTTCTGCCAAGTTGATAAGAGCCATTGCAAGTAACTCTATGATTTGGATTTGCGCCGCTTTCTAAAGCCGCCAAAGCAACCATTAATTTAAAGGTCGATCCAGGCGGATAAATTGCAGAAATCGGCTTGTTACTTAGTGGTTTTCTTGGGTCATTATTTAACTCTTGCCAATATTCTTTTGAAATTCCTTCAACAAAATTATTAGGATCAAAGCTTGGGCTTGAAGCGTAAGCAATAATCTCGCCAGTTTTAACATCTAAAACCACAACCGATGCAACCACATCCTTAATTCTTTCAGTAACAAATTTTTGTAATTCTAAATCAATGGTCAAATGAAGGCGAGAGCCGTCCAAAGCTTGTTTGGTTGATAATGTTCGAAGTGGAACGCCATGAACATCAACTTCAACATATCTTACTCCGTAATCGCCGCGCAGTTGCTCATCAAAAGTTTTTTCTAAGCCAAATTTTCCAATTCTAAAATCGGGATGTAAAAAAAGATTTGGTTCATTTTCATCAATTTCTTTTTCTGAGGGCAGTGAAACATAGCCTAAAAAATGCGCAGTTTCTCTTGGATAAGGATAGCTTCTAAAAATTCCGCCCTCAATTGAGATTCCAGGCAGTCTATAAGCGTTTGTTTCGATTCTTGACAGTTCATACCAGTCAAGGTTGTCTAATAGCGAAATCACGCTTTTACGGCGAGCATTTTTAATTTTGTTAATAAAAATTTCGCGATTTTCTTCGGAAATTTCAAGAATTGAAATTAATTGATCAACTAATTTTTCAACATTATGTTTTTGATCAAGATAGAGAAAAAGGCGATAATTCTTGGTATTGCTGGTTAAAGCCTTGCCAGAGCGATCAAGAACTTCGCCTCTGGGAGCTGGATTTATAAGTGGTTTAATGCGATTACTATCAGACTGAATTGAATATTGCTCATGTTTAAAAATTTGCAAATATCCAAGGCGAGCAATTAAACTGGCAGTTAAGAAAGATTGTCCGGCGCCAATCAGCATTGCTCTTCTGCTAAAGGTGCGATTTTTTCTAATATCCCGAAACATCAGCTATCTGTTAATAATTTTTGGCTCAAATAATCATAAAATTTATGCATTACCACATACAATATTGAAGATAAAATAAATTGCACAAATAAATTAAATAAACTGTAAAATGCGCCATTAAAAATCGATAAAATCAGCCATTTTGTTATTAAAAATAAAAAGCAAAAAACAATAAATTGACGCCAGATATGTCTAAAATTATCTCTGATCATCATTTTAGAATTTAATAAAAGAAAAAGTTTGATGATTAAAATGTAGCAAAGCGAAGTAACGCCAAGAGGAATTCCATTTAGAGCATCACCCCAAACGCCAAGTAAAAAAATAAACCAAATTCCAAAAACATGTCTAAAAACTGTAAAATAGAATATTGCGGTAAGATCAAATAGCGGAATAACATTAGAAAGGCCGATAATTTTAATATCGGAAATGTTGAAAATTACAAATAAAATTGCAATTAAATGGATTATAAATTGGGGAAGAAAAAGTTTTTGTTGTAACATCGTTTAGTGCTTTTGTATATTTGATTGCTTAAAATCTCACATCTTTTTTGGTTAGCCACCCCCCCCTAAACTGTCATCTCGAACGAAGGTGAGAGATCTCTCCAAGTTTATCTGCAAGAGATCTCTCACCTTCGTTCGAGATGACAGTTTAGGGGGGCAAAGTTTTAGTATGCAACCAAAAAAGATATGAGATTTACTGTCGCAACCCACATTTTATAAACTATCTACCAAGCGCTAAAATTATTCAAACATTTTTGCAAAATTTCTTTTTTTGCGTTTTTTCCAATATCCTCTGTGATAAGCGTCAGAAGCAAGTAATGGAACAACTGAAGTTGCTTCAGCATAAACCATTTGTTCAAAAGCAGTATCAACCTTTCCCCAAGAACAAGCTTCTTTTAAAGTTGAAGAAGAGCAAGCGCCGTCGCGAGAATCAGCAACGGTGATTTGCACTGCATATTTATGCATTTCAACTTCTTCACCTAAAATTTCAGCACAAACCACAGTATCTTGTACGAAATTTTTTGGAACCCCGCCACCAATCATCAATAAACCAGTAGTTCCAGCTTTAATTTTAATATCAGTTAATTCTTTAAAATCAGCAATTGAGTCGATAGTTAAATGTTTTTTAGGATTTTTTACCTGATGCAAAACAAGTCCGAATCCAGCCGAAGAATCAGTAAATGCTGGGCAAAAAATTGGAACATTATTATCATAAGCAAGTTCAATTAAAGACTCTTTTTTCTTAGCATTTTTCTTTAAAAATTTACCCATTTCCCAGATAAATTCACGAGAAGAGTAAGGTCTTGCCTCTAAGCTATTAGCGATTTTAAAGATAGTGTTATCGCAGTGTTGTAAGCTTTCTTCATCAATGTAAGTATCATAAATTCTATCGATATAATTATCGCGTAAAAATTTATCATCAATAAATGGAGTTCCTTGATAATGCTTAAATCCTAAGGCTTCAAAAAAATCCATATCAACAATTGAAGCGCCAGTTGCAACAATTGCATCAACCATGCCATATTTCACCATGTCAGCATAAATTTTCATGCAACCACCAGCGGAAGTTGAGCCAGCAAGAGTTAAAATTACCGAACAAGATTTATCTTTTAACATCATGTTAAAAATCTCAGTAGCCTTAGCTAAATCGCGAGAAGTAAAAGACATTCCATCCATCTGATCAATGATTGGGCGCGCATCAAAAGAAGTGATGTCGATATGTTTTACAACTTTTTTAAGTAAATCTTTTTTAGTAATTTTTTTGCTCATTTTTCTGATTTTTTAGTTTATTTGTTGATTAAGCTCTATTAGATTCTTCAATTGATTCATCCATGTACATACTAACCAAAGGCTCATCCATAACTTCAATTTGTAAGTTTTTGTTAAAACCGTTAAATTCAGTTCTGATGCTGCGGCTGTAGGCGCCTAATTGACCGATTTCGATGTAATCACCTTCAGCAATATTTTCTGGTAGTGAAAATGGACCCTTCATTGAATCAAGAGAATCGCAGGTTGGGCCATAAAAACCAAAAGAAGTAGAATTGTTTGAAAGAGGAGTTCTTCCTTTTATTCTAAGTGTTTTTGTTGGATAGATAAACCCAGGAAAGCCAGCGTCAAATAAGCCGCCATAAGTTCCGTCATTAATATAAAGCATATTCTTTTTTCTTGCTTCAACCCTAACTAAAAGTGAGCCAGATTCAGCAACTAAAGCGCGACCTGGTTCGCACCATAAGCGACAGCTAGAATCAAGATTTAATTGAGAAATAGCATCAAAAATTTCATCAAAATATGAGCGCAAATCAGGAGGAGTCATTCCTGGATAAGAAGATGGAAAGCCGCCGCCAATATCAAGAACATCAAGCTTAACTTTAGCTTGTTTGATTATTTCGTTAGTAATTGTAATTGCATTGCGATATTCCACTGGATCCATACATTGAGAGCCAACGTGAAAACAAATGCCAAATCTTGCTGCAGAAGATCTGATTTTGCGCACTAAACCAACGCATCTTGAAGGCAAAATACCAAACTTTCCAGATAAATCAATTGCCGCGTGAGAGTTAGGAATTGCTAGTCTTAAGTGCAGTCCTAAATCTTTAGCATTAGAAGTTACTTCTAAGATTTTTTTTAATTCATCAGATGAATCAAGTGAAAAATCACGAATTCCATAGTTAAAATAAGCGTCAGAGATTGATTCGCGTGATTTGATTGGATGCATGAAATACATCTTGGCTTCTTTACCAAAAAGCTCGTCAATCAGCTTAATTTCAGCAATTGAAGCAACATCAAAATGTTTAATTCCTGAATTAAATAAATGTTGTAAAACTTTTGCGTCAGGATTGCTTTTTACCGAATATAAAACATCGCTTTGATGTTTTGGGGTAGAGAAATTTTCAAGGAAAAATTTCGCCGCTCTTTTAATTGAATTAGGGCGAATGAAATAAACTGGAACTGAAGGTTTTAGCTCTTTAACTTGAGCTTCTACAGTATTTGCAGATAATTTTTGATTCTTACTTTTTTTACTAAAATCTAAATAGTGAATTTTTGCGTTCACCGGCGCGCCTTCTGGTTCTAGAGTTTGTTCCATTTATAGTCAAGAAAATAAGTTAAAAAAATAGTAAAAAACTTAAATCAATTTTTTAAAAAAAGAGGGCGTAAGGTAAGGCTAAAAATTTAAATGTAAATAAAAAATTTAATTTTTTTTAAATCAAGGCCGCCCTAATAGAGTCTAAGTAAAAGCAGAAAATAGTTTTTTAACAAAAAAGCAATGTTTTTTTGTTAAAAATTACCAAAAGTTTTGTTATGATACAAAGAACCTCTGATGCTGGTTTTATAAATGGCGTCCTCCAACTGTCATCTTAAGCGCAGTCGAGAGATCTCTTTATAACAAGGCTA
>CALBSF010000153.1 GCA_937927795.1 uncultured Rickettsiales bacterium | reverse complement strand
GTATGGGCTTTGTTACAATTTTATGGTTTATGGCGATGATTTCGCTTAATTTGGGAGTAATGAATTTATTACCAGTTCCAATGCTTGATGGTGGTCATTTATTTTACTATGTAATTGAGGCAATTAGAGGCAAACCACTTCCTTTAAAAGTTCAAGAGATTGGTTTTAAAATTGGCTTAAGTTTAGTTTTGGCTTTGATGATTTTCACTACGACAAACGATATTAGAAACTTGTTTAAATAATTTTTTATGAATAAATTCGGTGAAATTTTTTCTTTTACCTCTTGGGGCGAAAGTCATGGCAGAGCAATTGGGTGCGTGGTTGATGGCTGCCCGTCTTTAATTGATTTGTCGGAAAATGATATTCAAAAATATCTTGATAAAAGAAAACCGGGGCAATCAAAATTTACCACTCAAAGACAAGAAGAAGATAAAGTGGAAATTTTATCCGGGGTTTTTGAAGGAAAAACAACTGGAACTCCAATTTCACTTATTATTCATAATCAAGATCAAAAAAGTAATGATTACTTAGAAATAAAGGATAAGTTTCGCCCAAGTCATGGAGATTACACATATTTTCAAAAATATGGAATTCGTGATTATCGCGGTGGCGGAAGATCTTCGGCTCGCGAAACCGCAATGCGCGTTGCTGCAGGAGCTATTGCCAGAAAAATTATCGCCAAAGAAAATATTCAAATTTTTGGATATTTAACTCAAATTGGTGAAAAGAAAATCGATTATAAAAATTTTAATTTTGATGAAATTAATAATAATGATTTTTTCTGTCCTGACAAAAATGCAGCGCAAAATTTTGCCGATTATTTACTAGATATTAGAAAAGACGGAGACTCTGTTGGTGCGGTTATAGAGGTTGTTGCAAAAAATGTTCCAGCTGGTCTTGGCGAGCCAATTTACAATAAATTAGACGCAAAATTAGCATCAGCAATGATGTCAATTAATGCGGTAAAAGCAGTTGAAATAGGTGAGGGTTTTGCTGCGGCTTATAAAAGAGGATCGCAAGTAGCTGATGAAATGTGGAATGAAAATGGCGAGATAAAATTTTCTTCCAACCATAGCGGCGGCGTTTTAGCTGGAATTTCTTCTGGTCAAGATTTGGTAGTTCGCTTTGCGGTAAAGCCAACTAGCTCAATTTTATTACCAAGAAAAACAATTGATATTCATGGTAATAATTGCGAAATTATCACCAAAGGAAGACATGATCCATGCGTTGGAATTAGAGCGGTGCCAGTTGGAGAGGCAATGATGGCATGCGTTTTGGCAGATTTTTTATTGCTTCAAAAAGCAAAATTTTAGCCAGGTTATACCAAATCCTAAATCTATTGATAGTAATTTCCGTCATTGCGAGCGAAGCGTGGCAATCCATATTGACGTTATGAAAATCTGATAGATATGGATTGCCACGCTTCGCTCGCAATGACGGAAATTACTATCAATAAATAGTTTACTTGGTATTACAATCTCTCAACTGAAAAATAACCCTCACTAGCATTTACATCTGGCGCAAGCACTGGAATTTTATGGCTTTTTGCGACTTGTAAAAAGATGTTGATCTTATCAGTATTATCAATCTCTAAATTAATTGAAGCGGTTAAAAATTCTGGCAAATAATGAGCTTTTAAATAAGCGGTTTGGTAAGAAATTAGCGCATAGGCGGCGGCGTGAGATTTGTTAAAGCCATAGCCGGCGAATTTATCAACTAAATCAAAAATTTCTCCAGCTTGATTTTTATCAACGCCATTTTTTATTGCCCCATCAACAAAAATCTGTCTTTGTTGATCCATCTCTTCTTTGATTTTTTTACCCATAGCGCGGCGCAGTAGGTCTGCGGCTCCAAGGCTATAGCCAGCCAAAACTTTCGCAATTTCCATTACCTGTTCTTGATAAACAATTACGCCATAAGTTTCTTTTAAAGTATTTTCCAAAAGTGGATGAGGATAAATAATTTTTTCTTCACCATGTTTTCTTCTAATGTAAGTTGGAATGTTATCCATTGGGCCGGGGCGATATAAAGAAATTAGGGCGATGATATCTTCAATTTTATCAGCCTTCATTTGCCTTAGAACCGAGCGCATTCCCGAAGACTCGATTTGAAAAGCGCCAATAGAATCACCTTTTGAGAGCATTTTAAAAGTTTCTTCGTCGTCAATTTTAATATCAGAAATATCAATTTTTATGCCACGAACTTTCTCAACTAATTTTACAGTTTCGGCAATGGTGGTAAGAGTTTTAAGTCCAAGAAAATCGAATTTTACTAATCCCGCACTTTCAGCATATTTCATCGAATAGCCAACAGCAGGCATTTGAGAGCCTTCATCATTATATAATCCACAAATTTGATTAAGTGGTTTATCGCCAATAACCACGCCAGCTGCGTGAGTTGAGGCGTGACGATTTAATCCTTCTAATTTTAAAGCTATGTCAACTAATTTGGTAATTTGTGGATCTTCTTTAATTGCTTGTTGCAAATCCTTATCCATCTCAATTGCCTTAGCCAAAGTAACCGCTTCAATAGCGTTAAATGGAATCAATTTACAAATTCTATCAACTTGATTGTAAGGCATTTGAAGAACGCGTCCCACGTCTTTTAAAACTGCGCGCGCTTGCAATTTTCCAAAAGTAATAATTTGTGCTACATATTCTTTGCCATATTTATCTTGCACATAATCAATTACTTCGTCGCGCCGACTTTGACAAAAATCAATATCAAAATCGGGCATCGAAACACGATCAGGATTTAAGAATCTTTCAAAAAGCAAGCCAAAACGAATCGGATCAAGATCAGTAATTTGCAGCGACCATGCTACAACAGAACCCGCACCAGAGCCGCGTCCGGGGCCAACTGGAATTTCATTTTTTTTACTCCATTTAATGAAGTCAGATACAATTAAAAAATATCCCGAAAAATTCATTTTGATAATTACTGAAAGCTCAAAATCAATGCGGGCAAAATATTCTAAATTAATTTTTTCTTGATCTTCTTTTGAAGTATTTTCATTTTTAAATTTTCTTTCTAGCCTTAATCTAAGACCCTCTTTTGCTTGTTTTTTTAATTCTTCAGCTTCATCAAAACCAACTTCATTACTAAATTTTGGCAGGGTAGGTGGGCGCTCAAACGCCATAACATGACATTTTTTAGCAATGTTAGTAGTATTTTCTATTGCCTCTGGAATATCGCTAAATAAGCCCTCCATCACTTCTTGGCTTTTGAAATATTGCTGGGGCGATAATTTTTTGCGGTTTTCTTCTGAGAAAAATTTTCCTTCACCAACGCAAGTTAAAATATCTTGCGCTTCATGCATTTCTTTAGTTAAAAAATAAACATCATTAGTTGCAACTAATGGAATGTTATATTTAAAGGCTATGTCGATAAATTTTTGTTCTAATTCACTTTCTTCTTTAACATTATGGCGCGAAATTTCGATGTAAAAATTTTCTGGAAAAATCTGTAAAAATTCTTTAATAAATTCTTCTAATTTTTTATCTTGATCATCTTTTATAAATTTAGAAATAAAGCCTTCAAAGCCACCAGATAAAGCAATAAGCCCTGCTGATTTTTCTTTCAATAAATCAAGCTCAATATATGGATCAATTCCAGTTTGGCGATTTAAAAAACTATGACTTACTAAATACATTAAATTTTTGTAACCCTCATCGTTTCTAGCAATCAAAGGTAATTTCACCAAAGAATTTTGAATATCTAAATTAGAAGGATTTTTTTGATTAGCATCTCTAATTCTTAAAAGCATTTCCGAGCCAATAATTGGCTGAATTCCGCTTTTTTTGCAGGCCGAAGAAAATTCCAAAGCGGCAAATAAATTATAGCAATCCATAATGCCAAGAGCTGGCATTTTGTAAGCTTTTGCTTTTTCAATTAATTCGTAAATTCTAATTGCGCCTTTGCAAAGAGAATAGGTTGTGTGATTGCGAAGTGATACAAACATTAATGTTGATGATTATGATGATGTTGATAAATAGCCAATTTACTTCTTTTTCCAAATAAAGAAATATATTCTGGATGTTGATTTATAGATTCAGGCGAACCATGGCAGCAAACGTGATTATTGATGCAAAACACCACATCAGTTTTTTGCATCACCATGTGTAAATCGTGTGAGATCAATAAAATAGAGCATTCGTGGTTTTTTCTAAATTGATCGATGATTTGATAAAAATCTTCAATGCCGCTTACATCCATATATTGCGTGGGCTCATCAAGAACTAATAAATTTGGTTTATTAATAATTGAGCGCAAAAATAATATTTTTTGTAATTGCCCGCCCGATAAATTATGAATTTGTTTATCTAAAATATTTTCTATTTTAAGCTGCTTGGCTAAATCTAATATTTCTGAAGTAAATTTAATTTTTTTCTGCGATAATAATAAAAATTCTCTAACTGTTAATGGAATTGTTTTTTCAATAATTAGCTGCTGCGGCATATAGCCAATTCTAATTTTAGAATCTTTTACAACCTTGCCGCTAGTTGGTTTCATTATATTGAGCAAAATTCTTGCAATCGAGGTTTTTCCGCCACCATTTGGGCCAATCAAGGTTGTGATCTCGCCTTTTTTTAAAGATAAATTTATATTATTTAAAATTGTTTGGCCCGAAATTGACAAACCAATATTTTTTAATTCTGCGATCATAATTTGATTGTTTTAAAAATTTCTTGCTATTTTAAACCAAATGACTTAATTCTCACCTTATTCTTTAACTTTTTAAAAATAATTTATGAAAATTTTTGTAAAATCACTTTTATTATCTTTTTTGGTTTTTTCTACTTCTTGTGCTATTATTGGTAATAAAAATGTAGTTGAAGTTGGTATTGATAGTAATCCGCAAGGCGCTGACATTTTGATTGAAGGAAGAAATTATGGTCGTACTCCGGCAGTTTTAGAAATTGAGCCAAAAAATTATATGGTGGTTTTAACTAAAGAAGGACACGGAACCGCGCAATTTGAAATGCAAGCTTGGGGAACTGTAAGAACTGATATTGATGGTAATAGAACTTCAGATGGAACTAGATGTTTTCTTGACACGATGAGCGTAATTTTCTTTTTTGATTCTTTCACGAAATATTGCCAAGATTTCAAAGAAAAAAAATATAATGTTCAAATTCCTTATCTAGGATCAAGCGCGGCAATTAAAGGTCGCCCAGAAGGTGGATTTAAAGCTAATGAAATAACTCCAGAGATAGTTAATCACTATTATCAGCAAGATCTAACAAACTACGGCAAAGGAGCTCAAAAACCTCGTCAACAATAATTGTTGATAAAAATTTTGCTAAACAAAACACACTCGTAAAAAAACACTCACAACAAAACACTCGGCATCCTTGGCCTGAAAGGCCGAGGATCTCGTGCGTTTTAGCTTATATAGCCAAACGCACGAGATCCTTAAAAGCTTCGCTTCAAGAATGACGGCTTCATTTTACAAATCTTGCAAATAATTCTCTTACAAAAGAACAGCTTTCACAATCTCATCTTGTCTATCAATAACAATCTTAGACTCCTTCTTATCCACCAATAATTCCAACAAATTATAAATATTTTTAGCAAATAATTTACTAGCATCAAAAGCAACGCGGCTTGGAAAATTATCATAGCCAATGATTTTCACACCACCAACCTCAACAATTTTTCCACTTTGTGTCAACTCACAATTACCACCATTTACAGCAGCTAAATCAACAATAATTGAACCAGATTTCATATTTTCAACCATTTCCTTAGTAATTAAAATCGGCGCTTTTTTTCCAGGAATCAGCGCAGTTGAAATTACCACATCTTGAGTTTTAATAGTTTCTTTCAATAATTCTTGTTGTAATTTTTTATATTCCTCACTCATCTCTTTAGCGTAAACGCCATCAGCTTTTTCTTCAGATTTTACTTCAATAAATTTTGCTCCCAAACTTTGAACTTGCTCTTTTGCTGCAGTTCTAACATCAAAAGCGCAAACAATTCCACCAAGTCTTTTTGCGGTTGCAATTGCTTGAAGACCAGCAACTCCAGCTCCTAAAATCAAAAATTTTGCCGCCGAAATTGTTCCAGCCGCAGTCATCATCATTGGTATACATTTTGGCATTTCATAAGCCGCATCAAGAACAGCGCGATAACCAGCCAAATTACTTTGCGATGAAAGAACATCCATAGTTTGCGCGCGAGTGATGCGCGGCAATAATTCTAAAGCAATGGCATTAATTTTTTTGTCTTTAAACGCCGCAATTCTTTCTTGATTAAAATAAGGATTAAACAAAGCAATAAACACAGCATTTTCCTTGATTTTACTTAAATCAAGATCAATTCTTTGAACCGCAACAAACACATCAATTTCAGGTAAAATTTGCGAAATATCGCTTAAAATTTTCGCTCCAGCTTTTTCATAAGCCTCATCAAAAACAGCAGATTTTTCCCCCGCCTTAGCCTCAATGAAAATCTCAAAACCAAGTTTTTGATACTTACCAAGCAAATCAACAGTAAGCGCAACCCGATTTTCACTATTCGCATTTTCTTTTAAAACAAGCAACTTCATAGAATTTTAAGCGTAAAATTAAATTTAAATAAATGTGATTTAAAAATAATAAATAAGCATTATGAAGCAAGGAAATTATGCTTGAAAAGCTGCTTCAAAATTTATTTTTTAAAATGAAGCTTGCAATTATCACCCACCCAACTTACAATCTCACCCACATTTCAAATATCGCGGGGTAGAGCAGCCCGGTAGCTCGTCAGGCTCATAACCTGAAGGTCGTTGGTTCAAATCCAGCCCCCGCAACCATTTCCACTTCCAGCAAATTCCAATAAAGTCCTATAAGTCCTACACGCAAGCGGCTTTGCAGCACTTCATCTGTCCAAAGAAATCCATTAAAATTTGCCTGAAGCCAAAAATTTTCCATGTACAAAACCATGTACAAAAATGTAATTTTTCCACTTCATTATAAGCTTCTTAAGCCTTGATTTTAGATGATCTACGACACCTTTCAAAAAAATGTAAATTTTTTATGGTCTAATTTTTCTATGTATAAATGACCTGCAAAATGGCTAAAATACTGCTTCATATAAAAAAATGCCAAGAATTCAGCGCAAATTTAGTAATCGAGAAATCAAAGAAACGAAACTAAAGGGCATCACATCTAATTTTAGATTGATCTGACATCAATTTATTAAGAAATTCTTATTGAATTGTAGTATAATGCTGTATATAATGGTCATTATACTATATACTGACTGCTATATAATACTTTAAATAGTTATGAAAAATACATTAGAATTACCTCTTCCTGTCACAAAAGCGTTACGAAAAATTGGTCAGGATATTTCTGAAGCTCGCCGCCGCCGCCGTATTGCAACTGAATTAATGGCACAGCGCGCTGGAATTTCGCGTGCTACTTTAGCGAAAATTGAGAAAGGTGATCCAACAACATCAATGGGTAACTATGCAGCAGTTTTGTTTGTGCTTGGGATGATAAGTAGAATTTCTGATTTAGTTGATTCCAACCATGATTTAGTAGGAAGACAAATTGATGAAGAAAATTTACCTAAGAGAATCCGTCTTCGCTCGAAGAGCTACGCCGGACAAGTTAGACCAAACAAAATGAAAAATGAGTAGAGAAATTTTTGTTCACATCGCTTTAGGCGAAAATAATATTTTTATTGGCAGACTTTGGTTTCATTCTAAAAAAGGAAAGGAAAGCGCTTCTTTTGAATATGATAAAAGCTGGCTGATTCATCCTGAAAGATTTGCGCTTGAGCCAGCTTTGAAACTTACTGAAGGCACATTTCACACAGGAATAGATCAAGATATTTTTGGTGCAATTGGTGATTCGGCTCCTGATCGCTGGGGAAGAGTTTTGATGCGAAGGGCTGAAAGCAGGCGTGCAAAAAGTGAAAAAGAAACTGCACGAACTTTGAGTGAAGCTGATTATCTGCTTGGTGTAAGCGATGAGTTGCGTCAAGGTGCACTTCGCTTCTCTGAAAAAATTGATGGCGAGTTTTTAAGCCCAAAAGACAAGCACTCCATTCCTCCACTAATTGATTTACCAAAACTCCTCGCAGCTTCTGATAAGTTTATTGACGATAAGGAAAATTCCCAAGATCTGAAACTGCTTTTAGCTCCCGGCTCTTCTCTAGGTGGCGCGCGCCCTAAATCATCAGTGCTTGATAAAAATGGCAATCTCGCAATTGCGAAATTTCCAAGAAAAGATGACGAATTTGAAATAGAAAAATGGGAAGCAGTTGCTCTGACTTTAGCAAAAAATGCGGGAATCACAACGCCTATATTTAGCTTAGAAACAATTAACAAAAAGCCAGTTTTGATTGTTAAACGTTTTGATCGTATCAAAAAAACTCGTGTTCCATTTCTTTCAGCTATGAGCATGTTGCAAGCAAGAGATAATGAACAACATAGCTATCTCGAAATTGCTGATGTTTTAGCACAATATGGAGCAGCACCCGATGAAGATATGAAGCAGCTTTGGCGGCGCATAGTTTTTAATGTGCTTATTTCAAATACTGATGATCACTTACGTAATCACGGGTTTTTGTATGAAAGTCAAAAAGGCTGGCGACTTTCTCCTGCTTATGACCTCAACCCAACACCAACCGAAATAAAACCTAGAATTCTAACAACTGCAATCGATTTCAATAATGACTCTGCCTCATTAGAAACTGCACTCTCAGTCTCTGAAAACTTCAGATTAAATAAAAATGAAGCAAATAAAATTATTAAAGAAGTTGCAAAATCGACTGCTAAATGGCGCGAAGTGGCGAAGAGTTTTGATTTAAGAAAAAAAGAGATAGAGCGCATGTCTTCAGCCTTTGAACATGAGGATTTGGAGAGAGCGAATAAAATTTAGTTATCCGATAAAAAGATATTACTGTATTAGTTATATCCTCAAATTGATTATAACTGATATTATTATGTCAGTTATCTTGATGGAACTTCCCAATTTTTATCTGGTCATATTTTGGGGATAGTAATAGAATTAAATTGGTATACCGTCCCCAGATTTACTGGATTTACTGAATTAATTGGTGTACTGTTCTTAGGTTTTTTCTTTGTCCCTAATTTTCTACCAACTATTTATTGATATACTCAACTATGGTGCTGCATTTAACTGATCTCGATGAACTTACCGAAAAAGTACGCAATAGGTATGTTAAAGAATATGCTATTGAATCTTTAAATGCATATAGATCGGGAGCTTATCGTGCATCTGTCTCTATAAC
>CALBSF010000152.1 GCA_937927795.1 uncultured Rickettsiales bacterium | reverse complement strand
AGTCGGTTGGGTTTTTGAATGGGGTTGGGCTTGGTGAAAGTGTGATTGGAAGATTGGGTGGTGTTGTAAGGGCTGGAGCTGGTGGAGGTGTATTGGAGTCTTGTTTGAGTAAAGAAAAAACGCTAGAATTATCAAGACAGCAAGCAAATGCTTTATTTGGAAGTCCCAAGGCCTCAAGACTTGCTGGACCTGGTCTTGAAACTAGCCCACCAAGACTATAGACATAATTCACTCAACATCAAAAAATTATTAGCGTTGAGTAAATCCCTTTAATTTAAACCCCAGTTGACCCAAACCCACCAGATCCTCTAGTGGTGTCATCCAAATTTTCAACTTCCACAATTTCAGCTTGCTCATATCTAGCAATAACCATCTGCGCAATTCTCATTCCTCTGGTAATTACAAAATCTTGTTTAGAATGATTAATTAAAATCGCACAAATTTCGCCGCGATAGTCGCTATCTATGGTTCCAGGACTATTTAAAACTGTAATTCCATTTTTTAAAGCAAGCCCTGATCTGGGTCTTACTTGAGCTTCAAAGCCTTTTTCCAAAGCAATTGCGATGCCGGTTTTTACTAATTTTATTTCTCCAGATTTTAAAATTTCATCTTGATTAATTGCAGCAAGCAAATCCATTCCAGCGCTTCCGGCGGTTTCATATTTAGGCAGAGCAAGCCCTGCAGAATTTTCTAATTTTTTAATTTTCAGAATTGTCATCGATTTAATAAAATTAAGTTGATAATTTGACCCTTATTTGGTAAAATTTTTTTATCATTTTAAAATAAAGAATTATGACCAACAATAACGAAGAAACTTCTTTAACGCCAGAAAAAAAAGTAAAAGACGAAAATCGTCGCAAATTACTTACCAACACTGCTTACACAGCAGCTTCGGTTGGGCTTGCTTGCGCAATTTTACCTTTTGTTGACAGCATGAATCCATCAAGTGATGTTGCTGCGCTAGCATCAGTTGAAGTGGATATTTCAAATATCAAAATTGGTGAAGAAAAAAAAGTAATGTGGCGCGGAAAGCCTATATTCATTAAAAGACGCACTCAAGAAGAAATTTCTGCAGCACAAAAAGTTGAATTATCTGAATTAAAAGATCCGCAAAAAGATTCTGATCGCGTTAAAGCTGGCAAAGAAGAATGGTTAGTTACAATTGGAATTTGCACTCATTTAGGCTGCATTCCAATCAACGGACAAGGCGAATTTAACGGCTGGTTTTGTCCTTGCCACGGCTCTCAATATGATACTTCAGCAAGGATTAGAAAAGGTCCCGCACCAAAAAATTTAGAAATTCCACCT
>CALBSF010000151.1 GCA_937927795.1 uncultured Rickettsiales bacterium | reverse complement strand
AAATTAACGCCAGAGATAAATTTTTAATTACCTAATTTTTCATCGGAGAAAAAAATATGCTTAGAAGAATAAGATCAGCAAGAGCAGCGTTTACGTTATCTCATGAAAATAGATTGAGAAAAATAGTAAGAGGGGGAGGTGCTTGGACGGATAGTAGTGTGATTTTAAAAAAATTAAAGGAATTGGAGCATCATCATCAAGAATCGCAAAATCTTCTAACTTTAGCTAGAAAACCGATAACCAGCGCTTTTGCTGCTGCCAAAGCTAGGATTGAGGCTGGGGAAATTGAAGGAGAGGCGGTTGTTTGTAATGGCGGCGCTCAAGCGGTTGCAGGAAGAGGTTTTAGTTCAAAAGAGAGTGGATCCCTTGGAGCGCTAAAAACAGAAAGTGCAACTAAACTTGCTGCAATTCGAGGATTAAAAGGAGGCGTTGATACTGCGGCGCAAGCAAAACCAATTACTCAACAGGATATAGATGAATTAAATAAAGTTTTAGGGCAGTCCCTACAAGATGAGGTTAGGGCTGAGGGGGCTTACAGAGAGGTTGTGGAATATCAAAAACAGGCGGAAGAAATTCTTACTGGCTTAACAACAACCAGAGATGCTATCAATACTTACATAGTAAATCTTAGAGCTGAAGTTCCAAGTCCAGAAGTAACTAATTCAATTAGGCGCGCTACTGCTCGTTTGACAGCTGTAAATCAAGCTATAGCTTCGGCTACGGCTTTTAAAGTTGAAGTTGACAGAAAGCTTGACGATGTAAGGATTAAAGTCAGAGGTCTTCCTGCCAAAGCTACTGAGACTGCGCATGCCAATCAAGCGATTTTTGCAGAAATTGTTGCAAGCGCAAAGGCCGCTTATAGTGCTTACATAATGAACGAAGTTAACGCTGATGTTCTTGCTGGAGATGCAAATAACCTTGGTCGAGCAGTTGCTGCAGATCCAGTTGCCGCAGCAATTTTGGCTGTAAATCGCGCTTTGCCTGCGTCTCAGCAAAATGAAATGTTTGCATCTGTCTTAGTTGCTATAAATGAAAATAAAAGTCGAGAAGATTTATTGGAGGCGGTGAGTGAATCTTTTGTTGGTTCATTAGAAGCTTCATTAACTTCAAGCTCTACTGGTCAAGCTGTTGTTGCGCAAATTATCGCTAGTGCTCAGGCTATTTTTGCTCCGGGTGGGGTAGTTCCAGCTGTTGATGCTACAAATAGGGATGATTATATTGGGCATTTGATTCATCAAATTATTATAGATATTAGGGAAGGAAGATCTACTATTAATACGGCAGTCAGGGCAGATAATTCTTCATTAACAGTTTTTCACAAAATTTTTAGTTTATCAGAGAGTGACAGAGAAGCATTCTTCACAAAAATCGCCACTGCTATAGTTGATGGGAAAACGGGGGACGAATTAAATCGAGCTGCAGCCGATGTTTTAAAGGATGCTGTAAAAGAATTTATTACGCC
Source organism: uncultured Rickettsiales bacterium (assembly GCA_937927795.1). GTDB lineage: Bacteria > Pseudomonadota > Alphaproteobacteria > Rickettsiales > UBA1997 > UBA2645. The sequence goes on along the minus strand of CALBSF010000151.1, from coordinate 3,795 downwards.
AGAAGTTCTTGATGGAGTTGTGGAAAGTGTAAGGACTAGAGCAAAAACACCGGCAGCAACTACTGATGTGATTGCTAGGGTTGCTGCTGATGCATTAAATGGCACTTCCACTCTTGGAGGTCTTATTGCCACAGATGCTAGAGCGCAAGTAATTTTAACTGCAAATCAAGCCTTACCAGCAAGAATCCAAAATGAGATGTTTAGATCCGTAGCTAGTGCTGTAGTTATGGGGCGAGATCAAGCTTTTATTGAAGAGGTTGCAAAAGAAACTTTGTCTGAAGTGAATGGTGTAAAGTGTGAAGCTTTACTAATAGGTGAGAAAGTGGGAAATGTTAGTATTGCCGCCGCTCCAGCTACTGTAGCCGCCGGTGCTCCCGCTGCCGCTGCTGCCGCTGCTCTAGCTGCGCAAAACGACAACATATTTGATATTATTGGAAAAGCATCAAAGATTCATAAAGAAACTGAGGAATCTGCGACCGCCACTAAGGATGCAAAAGAAAAGCTGCAAAAAATTCGTGATTTGCATGATCGGGTAGCTTTTAATGACACTCCAGATATTACAACTGTTGGCGATTTTATATCAACTTTGGGAAAAAGCAAAAGAGTTGCTGATGCTAGAACCGATTTAGTTCGAAAGTTTCAAGTTGAGATACAAAGGAGGCAGGCAGCTGCTGGTGTCGGTGCAGCAACTTGGTTTGATGGTGCAAGCGGCAAGTTCATAGGGGGTGGTGAGATCAGTGTTTCCTTAGATAAAGGTGATTTTACTATAAAATTTCAAGGAATGGCGTATTCAAATCATCTTCAGCAACTACAAGATGGTAATACATCGCCATGTTCTTGGTCGTTTGGCGATTATCATCTAGTAAGTTTTGAAATTAAAACCAAGGATGGTGAAGTTGTGAAATTTCCTTTACTAGTCTCGTGTGCTGTTGATGGAAAAAGTTTGAACGTCGCAGGAGCCGGATTGCTTCCAGATCTAAGCATTACATCTTACGGAAAAGATACTCCTCTTTCTTTTTTAGATCCAATTTCTGGCTCCACTTACCAAACAGATTCTGCTGCAAAAACAGCAGCCGTTCAAGTTGGCGATGCTGCCAGCGGAAGAGTTACTTCCTCAGGATTGGGCATGAGAGCTGAAAGATCGAGAGCTGGAACAGCTGCTGCTGGCCATAATCGTGAGCCTCTTTGCGATATATTAGATAGCACATTAAGAAAAGTTGGCGGCGCTTCTTTACAGAAAGTTTCTGATACTCAATATAGAGTTCAGCCTGCAATGAGTTTAGATCGCGATGACAAAATTAAAGTGCGTTTTAGTAGTCGAGATACTTTAAAGACAACTCAAAAAAGAAAGCTAGAAGATTTAATGAAGTATCTCGATAAAAATGAAGGAGAAGAAAGAAAGTTTACAATTACCTTGAAAAAAAGAACTTTTAAACCAGGCGAGCCAAAAACTGTTGAGATAGAGTTTTATAAAAAAGGAGAGGAGTTAGTTATTAAAGATAAATCTTCGTCAGCCAAAGACGAGGGTTATAAAATATTTTTTAAAAAAAATTCAAGTGGCTCTGCTTATGAATATAGCACGCATAATGCTACAAAAGAAGAATCACCATTATTTGGTTTTGTTAGAGCTTCCCAAGAAATATCTGTAGAAATTGCAAAAAGAGATTTATATAGATATCAGCAAAAGGCGGGTAGACCTCATGATCCAACTGTTATAGTTGTTAAAAAGAATTACGAAACCAAGCCGCCCGTTGATAAGAACTTTTTTACACTATCTGATATTCCCGCCGCCAACCCGCTTTCTGGAGAAACTCCTCCACCATATACTTCACTTAGAAAAGAAAGGCAGCATGGTTCGCACAAAGATGTTACAAAGTTAGCTGACTATCAATTGGTGATAGACGATTATAAAAAAGTAGCGAGCCTGGGAGCTGGTCGTTAGATAAACCGTCTTCGCCAAATTCCTTCTATATTTTAAATATTTTGCCCAAAACATCAGCTGTAATTTGCCTTTTCAAATCATCAATTGAATCAAATTTTTTTTCCTCGCGAATAAAATCAAGAAATTCAACAATAATTTTTTTGCCATAAATTTCTTGATTAAAATTTAAAATATGAGTTTCAAAAATTGGATTTTGATCATTATTTTCAACAGTTGGTCTGATTCCAAAATTAGTTATTGAAGAAAATTTTTGTTTTAAAAATGGAATATAAGTTGATGTTTTATAAACACCAAATTTTGGTTTAATAATATAAGGATTAACCTTTAAATTAGCGGTTGGAAAGCCAATTTGTTTGGCAAGTTTTTTGCCATTAACAACTCTGCTGGATATACTAAAATTTCTGCCTAAAATTTGATTAGCTTCTTTGATTTTTCCTTGCAAAATAAGGCTTCTGATTATGGTTGAAGAGCAGGTGTAATCTTGATTTTTTATTGCTGGAATTTCGTGTAAATTAAAATTTAATTTTTTTGATTTTTCTTCTAATAATTTAAAACTTCCTTCGCGATTTTTTCCAAAAACAAAATCATAGCCAATAATTAAATCTTTAACTTTTAAATTCTTAACCAAAATATCATCAATAAAGCTAGATGCATCAAGGCTTGCCAGCTTTTCATTAAATGGCAAAATAATTATATAATCTAAATTTTCGGCAATTAAATTTTTGAGTTTTTGAGCTAAATTGCCAATTCGAAAATCTTTATTTTTTTCTGGTCTTAAAAATTCTAATGGATGAGGCTCGAAAGTTAAAATCGCTGATGCAATATTTTTTTCTTTAGCAATTTTTTTAACTTTTTGAATTATTTCAAGATGCCCCAAATGCAGCCCATCAAAGTTTCCAATAGTTAAAGCGATTTGTTTTGGTAAATTTATTTTATTGATGCTTCTAATTATTTTCATCCCTGCAATTCTTTTGACCTTGTAATTGCTGAGTTGATGGCGTTTTTGAAAATATTTTTTAGCTGTGAATTTTGACCCAAAACTTTTAAAGCCGCCTCAGTAGTTCCGGCTTTTGAGGTAACGGATTCTTTTAATTTAGAAAAATCATTATTATTAAGCGACATTAAAATGCTGCCATAAAATAGCTGATTTACTAGATCTTTAGCGGTTTGATTTGGGCAATTTAACTCTTCCAAAATTTCAACCAATATTTCTTGTAGATAAAAAATATAAGCAGGACCAGAGCCAAAAACTGCAGTTACAACATTAAAATTTTCTTCATCTTCAAGCTCAATTGAAGTGCCAAAATTATCAAAGATTTTTTGTAATTTTTTTAATTCTAATTTAGTAATATTTTTATTGGCCAAATAGCTGAATATTCCTTGGAAATGTTCAATTGGCAGGTTTGGCATTGAACGAATTATTTTAGCATCTAAACCAAAAATTTCTTCAAAAAAACTTATTTTTTTCCCAGCTAAAATTGAAATAAAAATCGTGTTTTTATTAAAAATTTTACTTTTTGAAAGTTCGGTTAAAATCTTTTTTGAATCTTGCGGCTTGATGGCAAGAAATATCAAATCTGCCTGATAATTTTTTGGTAATTCATCAAAATTTTTATAATATTTTAATTTTGTGATTTTATTTTTATCTGATTTTTTGATGACCGAAATTTTGCTATCTAGTTTTTGAGCAAGTAAATTGTTAGCCAGAATCGAGCCCATTTTACCGCAGCCAAGAAAGAGAATATTTTTCATGTTAGATTTTGTGTGTTTATGTTTAGTCCTTGCAATTAAACAAATCACCCTAACCCTCTCCTCTCAAGGGAGAGGGGATTTTACTGAAATTGTTTTAACTT
>CALBSF010000150.1 GCA_937927795.1 uncultured Rickettsiales bacterium | reverse complement strand
GTGTATTTTCCAGTTTCAGAATCAACGCCGCCAACAATATCACTCAAAGTGATTTTGGTTGGATCAAGAACGTTGGCAGTTTTGTGAGCGGTTTTTGTTGGATCGGCAACATTGACCACAACAACCATCGCACCTGTTTGTTTGAATATTAAATCAAGCGCAGCGGGGATTGTGAAACTTTTGTCAGAGCCAAAAATTTCAACCGCTTCTGATAGTGAACCAAGAAGAAGTGTTGGGATATTGACTGGTCCTTTTGGAGCTGTTCCAACAAGTCCGATTACTGAAGATTTAACTGTTTGTATAGGGCGCGCACCATCATTGATATCGATGATTTCTACGCCGTGTAGAAATTGCTCGGTCATAGTTTTATTTTATTTTTTGTTATTGGTTTAAAATTTGATTTGAAATCGCTTCAACTTCTTCAATGGTTTCAGCCTCTGATATTTCTACTTCCACCATGCTACTGAGTTTATAATTGTTATCGTTTCGCTCTGAAATTCTTTGTTGGAGAGTGGCGGCAATTTCTGCAGTGAGTTCAATGGTGATTGGTTTGCCTTCATGATCCTTCGTGAAATAAGGCATCGATCCCAACGCAATTGCTCTTGATATTATCGCTTCTGGGTCTGATGCAGGATTCGTCTGATGACGATTTGTATAAAAAACAAAGTAGGATTCCTGCGAAGTTGTGTTGCCATTTTCATCAACAAGGAAGGCTTGTTGATTGGTGATAGGTTCAATATTCTTTTGATCTCGGATCGATTTAATTTTAGCAATTTTTTCCGATTTGGTTTTTGCTAAAACGTCTTCTTTTTCAACAACGCCTCCATCAGCAATCCATCTTTGAATTTTTTGATAGTCAGAATTGTCAGGATTTTTTGGAACAGCGTTGCAATCATTGACGATATAGCACTGTTCCATCTCTTTCACTTTTTCTATATTTGCGATCATAATTCGGCATTTAGGGTTAAGCAGTTTGAGTTATTTTCTACTGTAGGGCATGAGCAAGAGATGCTGTTGGTCTGTCCAGAGGTGTTAAAATTTCCAACTGTTACATAGCATGAATCAAAGCTCGCATATGCTGCATTTATTGCGGGTGAAGATTGAGCTGTGTTAAAACCAGTTCCGTTCTGAGCGTTTAAAATACCAGTTTGACCTATAGTGGGCGTGGTGCGCATTTGCTGTCGAAAGTTAGCTTTAATCGAAACAGTTCCAGCGGAAGCATGAATATTTGCTATGAATGATGATCCTGAATAAACAAACTGATAATATCTCTGACATAGCATTAGCTCATGCTGGTAAGTCCTTTGTTCAAAAGGAGTTGCAATCGAACCTGCTTCTAGCTGAACGCCGCATAGCCTAAAATTATTTGAAGTGCTGTCGCATGCGTTAACCTGATTTGAAGTGGCTTTGTAATCACTATTTTGCCAACTATCAGGAGCGATTTGATAATTTGAACCTGCAGCAAGAGTAAAACCAACTCTTGCGCCAATGCCGTTACCAAAATCCCAAGTTCCTGATGATGGACTTGCCGCGAAGGTTAAAGTTTTATACTCCCATGTGTCTGATTGATTGATCGTATATTCTTTTACAATTCCACGATCAAAAGGAGAGCCATTTCCTATGCTTACACAGTAGATACCAGTCTTTGTAGCCTTTACCCAAAAAGATAATGTGATTGGTTTTTGTGCCAGAGGAGTCCAATTAAAACCTTCTATTCTTTGTTGTATCAGAGCTACATCACTTGCGCTAATTGAAATGTCGGCAGTTTGGCAATCAATCAGCATCGAGTAATTAAATACTCTTCCTGCTTGAGCTACACTTGGAACATCACTTGAGCGAACAATGTCATGAACCATTGCACCGCTTTTATAATAAACCCATCTATCTGCACTGTAAGAACCATCAGCAACATTTGTAAAAGAAGTGTTGCGCTGCCAAATATTGAAATCGCCATTAATGATCGCATTGCGATTGGAGAACAAATCCGCAACAGCCATCTGTCCTGCATTAGTAAAAATTGGAATTTTTTTTGCAGCGCCAATTAGTCCGGCTAGTGCTGCTAAATTCGCAGCAAAGGCTTGAACATTTACTCCAATTTCTAGTCCAAGATTAATTCGCGCTTGAACAGCGTCAGCTAGATCAGAAAGATTTGCAGCCTTTGCTAATTTTAGCTCAATTGCCGCAAAAACATTGGTCGAAAAATTTGGATCATAATTGAGATTTTCAGACTGAACAAGATTGACTTGCGGCGAACTGGCAAATGCCAAGATCATCCTGACATATAACTTTTTCCCTGATCCGCTTGGTAAATTTGGTTTGAAAGTTTCAGGAAATTTTCCAATCGCAAATAAATCTCCGGCAGCATCAAAAACCCCAACTTCACGGACATAAAACGGACCAACTGTTTCATCAATAACCGCTTCAACGATTAATTGATTCGGATTGCTTCCATCAATTTGAACATAAGTTAAAGTTGTTCTGTGGCGTTCATTTTGTAGAGCTGTTGCTGTTACAACTGGATTGTAAGCTGTGCCGCTTGAATCTCCAACCGCTAAATGAGTTAGATCAATTGGTTCACCACCAAGACTTGCAGCTGCGTGTTTTGCCAAGCCGGTGTTGGTTATAATGCTGTAATATTCTTGGGTCATTTAAATGCGCTTTCACTCTTGAGCCACAGCTTTTCAATTTTTAAAGATGTCAGAGATTTGACAGATTTTGATTTGGAAATGGTGTTTTTTACTTCCGCTTCGATTGAGTAAAGAAGCGTGTCTCTTTCAGAAATTATTGCGGCAATTTCTTTGAAATTTTTAACTCCAAATTCGTAAGAATTGTTGCTGTTATCACGCCAATATTTCTTTTCTGAAGCACTGCAGGTTAAAATATTTCCAATGATGTTCTGGCGCGCAGTTGAAGATGCAGAGAATTCAGAATCTTTGTAAGTGATAGGTTTGAATTGCAGATTCTTTCTGAAGTTTTCCGCATCTTGAATTTTTTGGTTTTTTATTTCCTCCAAATCAAATTCTGACTCAACTGCTCCTCCTTCATCTATCCATTCCTTAAGCTCTTGGTAATGCCGGTTTGATTCATCTTTTGGGATAAACATTCCGTCAGCCAGATAGCCTTCTTTTGTTGTTTTTACTTTTTTGAAATTTGAATTTTTTGTCATATTTACAATTCTGCATCTGCTGCCCAATGCCATGTAATCCAAGAACTAGTGGATTGACCTATGGTAAAATAAAATCTTCCTTGGCGTGAGTTGTGGCCACTCATGTTGGTAAAAGCGATAGAGTTTCCATCTGATCTTTTACCAACTCCAACAGCTCCCGTAACCGGATGATAAACATTCATAGTTGGAGTGGTGCGCATTTCCGGACAGTAACTTAACTGACCGCCTTGCGTCATCGAAACTCCGTCAGAGA
>CALBSF010000149.1 GCA_937927795.1 uncultured Rickettsiales bacterium | reverse complement strand
TATACATTACCATGATCTGACCAAACTTAATAAACTACTTGACCTGGGCGGATTCTCAGTATTCCAGAGTTCCTCAAGAGATGCACTATCATATCTTGATTTCTATTTGACAAATCTTGCAGAAAAATTACGAATTGAAGAAGCCTTTACTGTCTCACAAGAAGCCTCTACTATCTCACATCAAGAGCATTTAGATATTATAGAAAAACTTATTAAAGCTGCTAGGAAAGAAAGACCTTATTACTTTTGTACCCTGGATCATAATAGCCAATATTTGATTTTACAATATTTCCTAAAAACAACAAATCTTGAACAAATCCATAAAATTACTTCTTTGTTGGATTTTCGCGATGTTTTATCATTTATGCTATTGCCATCACCTCCAGCATCAATTGACTTAAAATTGGATGAACATTACCCAGCTGCTCTACATCTTTTAAGAATTCAAGACGGATATTTTAATATAGAAAAGGTTATGTTTGCTGCAATTGATGCAGGCAATGTTAGACTGGCATTATCAGCCTTGAATCATACCCCCATATTATCACTTGAATCATTAACTTATCATATACCTCTAAATGAACTTGGAATTGCGATAGCTGAAAAATTTTCTAAATCTGACCTTACTTACTACCATACTAACTACCATGTTCTTCACTACCCTATTTTTGGACACATTGAGCGTTTAATTACTCAGCCTGATTTTTCAAATCGCGATTCTTATTCTTTTAAAATATTTTCGTTGTTAATGGATGGAATTTCTAAAAATAGGCTAATCAATTTGTTTTCATTAAAACCTGACTTTACCAACGATTTTGAAATACTAAGGAAGCTAGCAATGGCTGGATTACGCGTAACAAAATATCTTAAGCACAAGGACTGCTCTAGTTTAAAAGAGTATAATAGTAATTTACAACATTTAAGGGATTTGCGCCGAGTAAGCAGAAAATTGCAGGAATACGGATTAAATACAAAAGAAATATTCCAGGCTCTGGAAATGGATAGAGTTACTTTTAAAGCAATAAAAAGAACTGCAAAACAAAAAATAGAAGAAGAAGGAAGATCTGGTAATTATCAAAAAAATAAAACCGAGGCTCTGTATAAAATTATTTTGCTAAGATTTAATACTACTATAGGAGTTGGCAGGACTTCTCCTGCTAGTCATAGTGGTGCCGCTGTTGGTAGAGTTAAGAGTGGAGCTGGAGCTGGAGCTGGAGCTGGTAGAGTGGATGACGCAGCATCTTACTTTCTAACCTCTCCAACATCAACTAGGGATATTGCTTTTAATATTAACGAACTAACCACCCTCCTCAGCACTAAATCAATTGCTAGTCCAGAAGAAAAAGATCGCTTATGGAAAAGTCTGATAACCGCTCCACCTGAACTTCCTTTAGAATTTACAATAGAGGATGGTTTTTATTTTTACAATTTATTATATGCCATCGATTGCGCAAATTATGATAAAATTAACGAACTAATAAATAAGTCTCTTTCAAAAGATGGTGGATTGCTTTTGGAGCCTGCAAGACTGGCAATATATTTAAAAAAACATTTGGGGTATTTTGGCAAAATATCTCCAACCCTAAATGAAGAAGATACCAATAAGCATTTGGAGTTTATAGAAAAATTACATGGGATTATAAAGTCTAGAGTATATTCAACTCCTAGTATTTTAACTCATTTTGTGAAGACAGGTAATTTTGATGCAGTGAAAAGAATTTTTGCAGTAGCTAGTGTGGACCATAATAGAGAAAAGCTACTATCTCTAACTCGAGAAGCTTGCAAGGCTCCATATAACGACAATTCAAAAAAAATCTTACTTGCCTTATTTGATAACAGTGAGACAATGAAGTATTCGGAAGAGCGTCAAGAATTAAGAGAAAAAATAATGTTTTGGGCTCTTCGAAATGGAGATCAAGAGCTGGCAAAAAAAGCTTTTGATTCACTTGTTCCAACACTTGATGTAAGTCTCCGACCTTTCGCGGTAAGTAATGATATTGAGATTGCCATTATAAAAGCAATCAGATCTTCCTGGCTGGACAGAAATAAAGGCTCCAGAGATGATTTGCAGCTACTACAATCATTGAAAGATATTATCTTGGAGCCATTGCCTAGAGGAACTGATGATTTAAGTGATACAAGTTTTATTAAAAATTTTGATATATTAAGAAAAATGGCAATAGTTGGATTTAAAAATCCACTAAATTTTTGGGTGCCAAGTAATTCCGAAGAAGAGAGAGCCTTTAAAATCAATAAAGATCATCTTGATGATTTATTTAAGGTTGGTGAATTATTGCGCAAGAAGAAACAACCTCTTACTAATGAACAAATACTGACCTCACCTTTAATTACACAGAAAGCTATTTTTGAAGACATAAGGAATCATACAACAACAGAAATTGGGCTTTTTAGGATAAAAAGCCGCCATGCTGTAATTGCAAAACGTATTTATTTCCAGGTTTCTCCTCGATTAAAGTTCGCGGCGACTTCTGCCCCCACATCGCCGTCCTCGCATGGTGATGGTAAACCTCATATCGAAGTACCCGCCTTCCCTCTCACTTATGCAGAACCCGCTGACTCCAAAACCAGAGCTAGAGCTGCAACCCCTGCTAAAAAAGCCGAGAGAGTTTGGGAAGAAGCGCCAGCTGGAGCTGGAGCTGGAGCTGGAGCTGGAGCTGGAGCTGGGGCTGGGGCTGGGGCTGGGGCTGGAGCTGGAGCTGGGGCTGGAGCTGGGGCTGGGGCTGGAGCTGGGGCTCGCAGAAAAGTTACACATCCTCTATTTGCTAGAAATACTTTTCCGATAGTTACCAAAAATCCATATCAACCAAAGTTCGCGGCGACTTCTGCTATCGGAGCCAGGAGAGGGCAAGATCCTGGGGCTCAAGCTGGAGCGGATGACCTATTCAATATCGGAGTCGGGGATGCTTGGGCAGTGCCAGGGGGAACTTCGCCAGCTCATGGGGCTAGAGCTGGAGCTGGAGCTGGAGCTAGAGCTAGAGCTGGGGCTTACGAAAAACGTCAACAAGTGCCCCCTGCTTCTAGAAAACCAGGGTATGACGCTCTATTAGCGCCAAATTCTGGTGAAGATACTTTTTCGACATTTATCGAAAATCCATATCATCCATATAAATCAAAGTCCCCGGCGACTCCTGCTATCGAAGCCAAGAGAAAACCAGATCTTGCGACTAGAGCTAGATTGGCTGGCCTACTTGGAGACAGGGGTGCTTGGGCAGTGCCAGAGGGAACTTCGCCAGCTCATGGGGCTAGAGCTGGAGCAGGAATTGGAGGGGGAGAAGAAGTGCCCAATCCTGTTTTTTCCCCCACCCCCCCCGCTCCCCTCGTTCCAGATGCCGCTAGAAAACCAGGGGGTGCCGCTGTAGTAAAGCCACCTTCTGATAAAGATACTTTGCCGACAGTTACCAGAAATCCATTATCTGAGGCCGGAAAACTTGTCCAAGCAGAGGGTCCAAAAATTTAGTTTCATAGGCACTGTTAACAAAGGTTATTATATTTAAGATTTTGACATATTTTTAGCGCTTTTTTAA
>CALBSF010000148.1 GCA_937927795.1 uncultured Rickettsiales bacterium | reverse complement strand
CACCCCGCACTTGTTGCGGGGTCTATTTGGATATAAATTTTATAACAACCATTAATTTTTTATGCCAACGCCCTTCTTAATCAAGAATAAGAGCGCTAACCATAAAACTAAATTAATTGTTAAAATATAAAACATTCCTACAAATAAATTTCCATCATGATGGCCGCAAAGCCCATATCTAAAGCCGTCAATCATGTAAAAAAATGGATTGAAATGCGAAACATTTTGCCAAAATTGTGGCAGAGAATTTGTTGAATAAAATGTTCCTGACAAGAAAGTTAGTGGCGTTATAACATAGCTGGTCATCGCCGACATATGATCAAAACTATCAGAAAATATTCCACATAAAACCCCCAAAAGCCCTAGAGTCATGCAGGCAAAAACTAGATAAAAAATTAGATGAAAAACACTAAAAATTGGCAAACTTACAAAAAATGAAATTGCTATAAAAGCAACAATTGCAACTGCGATACCGCGTAAAACCGCGCCAACAGTAAACGCAAATAAAAGTTCAAAAGCCCCAAGCGGCGGAATTAAATAATCTACGATATGTCCCATAACTTTTCCCATCACAAAAGATGATGAGGAATTGGCAAAAGAATTTTGCATCGCCGCCATCATAATAAGGCCTGCCGACATAAAAATCGCAAAAGGAACCTCAGCTATAACTTGAATGTGATCGCCAACCGACAGAGAGAAAACCGCCAAAAATAAAATAATATTAATCACCGGCGAAAATAAAGTTTGATGATAAACCTTCATAAAACGCCACACTTCTTTCTTAAGCAAAGTGTAAGCTCCAAACCAATTTGTTGACATAAATCTAAAAAAATACATAATTTATCGATATTTGTGTAAGACGTGATTCATCGCGCCTTTTTACCAACAATCTTAAAACCATATGATAAAAGATATTCTATCCAATTTCAATTCGCAATTTGCAAATATCGCTGACAAGCAGCGTTTGGAAGAAATTCGCGTAGAATTTTTAGGCAAAAAAGGTCAAGTTACTGAACTTTTTTCGCAATTAAAAAATATTGCAAGTGAAGAAAAAAAGGCATTTGGAGCGCAAATAAACCAAATTCGCGACGAAATTTCTGCTAAAATCGATGAAAAAAAGGAATATTTTGATAATTTAGAATTAAATCAAAAATTATCTGCCGAAAAAATTGATGTAACCGCGCCAGCAAGGCAATCAAATCAAGGACTCATCCATCCAATAAATAAAGTTTTTAAAGAAATTGAAGAAATTTTTTCTAATCTTGGGTTTGATTTTGCGCAGGGCCCAGAAATAGAAGATGATTTTCATAATTTTACTGCTTTAAATATTCCAGCAAATCATCCGGCAAGACAAATGCAGGATACTTTTTATTTAAAAGATTCTGATAAATTACTTCGAACTCACACCTCAAATGTGCAAATCAGAAAAATGTTAAATTCAAAACCGCCACTAAAAGTTGCCGCTTTAGGACGCGTTTTTAGAAGAGATTCTGATCAAACTCACACTCCAATGTTTCATCAATTTGAAGGCTTTGTGGTTGATAAAAACATTAATATGGGCCATTTAAAATGGACGCTAGAAAATTTCCTAGAAGAATTTTTTGAAGTCAAAAATCTAGAATTGCGTTTTAGACCAAGCTTCTTTCCTTTTACTGAGCCATCAGCTGAAGTTGATATAAATTACAGCAAAGAAAATGGCAGAATTAAAATTGGCAAAGGCGATAAATTTATGGAAATACTTGGCTGCGGCATGATTCATCCAAATGTTTTAAAAAATTGCAATATTGACCCAAATGAATATCAAGGATTCGCCTTTG
>CALBSF010000147.1 GCA_937927795.1 uncultured Rickettsiales bacterium | reverse complement strand
ACCAACCCCAAAACCCGCTACTGCCAAGGCTTTTAAGATTGAATTATCATATTTTTTTTCTTCCTCATCTAAAATTTCTTGATTAAAAGGAAGAAGTTTGTAGCCAATATCTGATATCAGATCAACCGCCTTATTTCCTGCTTCAAAATCATTTTTCCAGCGCAGTAATAAAGTTTTTTTGCTTAAATTTATTCTAGCTAAAATAATATTTTCTTGTTTTTTTAAAATACTTTCAATCAGCCATACGCAGGCGGCGCAGTGAAGTCCGTGCACCATCAAATCAACTTCAAAATAATCATCTTTTTTTACAATAAACTGTGAAATATCAATTTTTTCACCAATTTCTGGCTTTATTTTTCTTTCATTAATATCAATTTGACGAAGTTTATAATAATTTTCAAACCCAAATTTACCCACGATTTTGTAGGCAGCAGAACAGCCAAGGCAACAAAAATCATCCTGATTATTTTTTACTTCCTCATCGCAGTGTAAGCATTTTTTAGTCATGTTTTATTGCACTACATATCTTTTTACTTCTTGCAAAATCTGATCATTTTTTTGCGCCGTTACTTCAAAAATCCATTGTCCTTTTAAAGGAAATTGAATTTTAGTTTCATATTTATTACCAAAAAATTCTAAATTTTTTGAAAAATCAAAGCCTTCTTGAATTGGGCGTTTGAAATTAACAATTATTTTTGCATCTTTAATTATTGCGGAATTTTTATCTAGTAAAATAACCGTTAAAACCCCATTTTTATTGCCATCGCCGCGATATTTTACATCTATTTTCCAGCCCAAGGATTTTTGATTTTTTACCGCTTCAATTGTTTGATTGTAATTTAATCCTTTTTGATAAGAATTTTGAGTTGCAATTCCGCGCCAAGTTTTTTGTGAAATGTAAATATAAGAAAAATCGACAATAAAAATTACAGCGAAAAAAGCGACGAAAAAATAAGGAATTTTACTTGGTTTTTGCTCTGTTTTCATGAATTCTTTTTAAACAAAATTCTAAATCTTTTAAAATTTTATCAAAATCAGCTTTAGCAATATCTTTTTTAGCGATAATCACATAATCAAAGTGATTTTGAGCATATTTTAAGAATAGCTTTCTAAAAGCTTCGCGCAACCTTCTTTTGGCTAAATTTCTGATAACCGCTCCACCAACAAGTTTGCTTGCAGTGTAACCAACGCGGCAAAAATCTTTAGCCTTTTTATTTTTGGTTAAATCTTGAAGATATTTTTCTGGAGTGTTAAAGGTGAGTAAAATCAGGCTTTGAGCGTGATATTTTTTTCCTTTAGAACTGATTTCTTTAAATTCTGCTGATTTTTTGATTTGAAGAAAAATCACAAAGATGAGATTTAAGTGGATTTGGTTTTTTGGTGATTTTTTTAAGAGAAATTCCCATAAATTTATGGGAATTTAAATGTTTCTAAACCGATAAAGAAGCTCTGCCTTTGCTACGTCTGCGAGCTAAAACCCTGCGACCACCAACAGTTGCCATTCTAGATCTAAAACCATGTCTTCTTTTACGAACCAATTTACTTGGTTGCCAAGTTCTTTTCATAAATAAATATTTTCAAATGTTGAAAAAAGAGGGTAGTATTATAAGAATCCTTATTAAAGATGCAAGTTAAAGTTTGTTAATAAAAGAAAAGTCCTATTTCTTCAATCTTTTAAACCCAGCTTCCAAATCTTCTTTTAAATCTTCCACATCTTCAAGTCCAACATTAATTCTAAAGCAAGTATTCTCTCCGTAAGGCCATTTTGTAGCGCTGCGAGCTTTTGCGACATTGATAGGAAGAATTAAAGATTCATAGCCGCCCCAAGAATATCCCATGCCATAATAATGTAATTTATCAATCATTCTGGCGATTGATTCTTGAGAATATCTTTTATCTAAAACAATTGAAAATACTCCGGCCGCGCCAGTAAAATCGCGCTTCCATAATTTATGATCTTTACTTGATTCGAGCGCGGGATATAAAACTTTTTTAACTTCCGATCTTTTTTCAAGCCATTTTGCTAATTCTAATGTGCTTTTGTAGATGTGATCCATTCTAACTTTAACGGTTCTAAGACCTCTTTGCACCATGTAACAGCTAAAAGGAGCTGCAGTAACGCCCATATATCTAAACCCATCATACATTGCTCTAAAATGCTTTTCTTGCACGGTAATTGAGCCCATCATTGTGTCAGAATGACCGTTAATATATTTGGTTAAAGCCATTACTGAAACATCAACGCCATGCTCCAATGGCTTAAAGTAAAGACCGCTAGCCCAGGAATTATCAATGATTGTAACGATTCCATGTTTTTTAGCTACTTTACAAATTGCCTTCACATCTTGAACCTCAAAGCTAAGAGATCCAGGGCTTTCCATAAAAATTACTTTGGTATTTTTCTTGATAAGTTTGGCAATATCAGCGCCAACATAGGGGTCGTAATAAGTTGTTTCAACGCCAAATTTAGTTAAAAATTTAGTATTAAAACCTCTAGTTGGCGAGTAAGTATTATCAACCATCAAAATATGATCGCCTTGTTTTACAAATGCCATTATAGCCGTGTAAACAGCTGCAGCGCCAGATGAGGTAACAAAAGTATTATAACCATCTTCAATTTCTGAAATCGCTTTTTCTAAAGAAAAATTTGACTGTGTGCCATAGCGACCATATTTTAATTCATATGGTTCAACCAAATCATTGTTTGAATAGCCTCTTTCAGCGTAAAGCAAATCTTTATAGGTTGGAAAAACAATGGTTGAAGATTGATAAATTGGAGGATTTACCATCCATCCTTGCTCTTTAGGATTGCGTCCTGCATGGACTATTCTGGTTGCATCATGCATTTTTTTTTCCATAATTTACCTATTTAAATTGTCGCCAGAAATTAGGGGGCCAAGTTTTTTCCCCGCTAAAATGTGAACATGAAAATGTTTTACGGTTTGATTGGCATCAGTTCCGATATTAGAAATTAAACGAAATCCTGAAGCCTGCAAACCAAGCTTTTCAGCCAATTTAGTAATCTTAGAAAAAAAGTCAACAACTTCGTCCTTTGCAGCTCTAGTGGTAAAGTCGATAAAATCAACATATTCACCCTTTGGAATCACCAAAACATGGGTTGGAGCAGCTTTTGAAATGTCATGAAAGGCTAAAATAGCATCATCTTCATAGACTTTATTTGCTGGAATTTCGCCGCGAATTATTTTGGCGAATATGTTGTTTTTATCGTAACTCATTTACTCTCCGGCGGCAACGTCAGATGCAACTCTAACTTTGATCATGCGGTCAGGATTTTGTACTTGTCCGTCGCGACCCGCGCCTTTTTTGATTTTGTCAACGAATTCCATGCCTTTAGTAACGCGTCCCCAAACTGTATATTGAGCATCTAAAAACCTAGAATCTTTAGTTACAATAAAAAATTGACTATTACCGCTATTTGGACTTGAAGCTCTAGCCATAGAAACTGCGCCGCGAATATGAGGTTCATCAGAAAATTCCGCTCTTAAGTCAGGTAATTTTGAGCCACCCATGCCAGTTCCAGTTGGATCACCAGTTTGCGCCATAAATCCATCAATTACGCGGTGAAATACAATTCCGTCATAAAATTTTTGACGAGCTAAAGTTTTAATTCTTTCAACATGCTGCGGCGCAACTTTTGGCAACATTTCAATTACAACTCTGCCGTAAGGTAAATCAATATAAAGATAGTTTTCTAAATTATTTTGAGCATTTTTTGTTTGAGCTTGAGCGGTCATAGAAAATAAAGTTAAAGTTAGAAGGATTAAAAGTTTTTTCATATTTTTTAAAAATTTAAAATGAATTTATCCGCCATCTCATCATCCTTGATGCTGCGCATTAAGGATGATGAGATGGTTGAGAATATTTTATTTTGAATCGATGTTATAATGTGATTAAGAAATTATTCAACTTTTTTTAAAAAAAGCTTGTTTATTTTTGGTAAAAAATATAGTTTTAATCGTCTATTTTGATCATTTTTCAAAATATTTTTCAACACCAAATTTTAAATTTTATGTCAATAAATAAAGTAATTTTAGTTGGTAATGTAGGACAAGATCCCGAAGTTAGAACAACGCAAGATGGTCGTGAAATTGCAAATTTTTCACTAGCAACCTCAGAAAACTGGAAAGATAAAGCTTCTGGAGAAAAAAAAGAAAAAACCGAATGGCACCGCGTGGTGATTTTTTCACAAGGTTTGGTTGGAGTGGTTCGTAATTATGTAAAAAAAGGAACCAAGCTTTACATCGAAGGTTCACTGCAAACCAGAAAATGGACAGATAAACAAGGAATGGAAAAATATACTACAGAAATTGTTTTACAAAATTTTAATTCCACCCTACAAATTCTTGATTCAAGAGATGGCGGTGGATCTTCTTCTTACTCAGATTCTCAAGGTTCATCAAACTCTAAATCAAGAGCTAGCGATGTTGTTCCAGAAGATCATGATGACGAGATTCCGTTTTAGTTATTTTTTTTAACTTAAACCTCCCCGTAACTGTCATCGCAAGCGCAAGCGATAGATCTCTTCATGTTGAACTCCTAAGATCTCTCGCTTAAGCTCGAGATGACAGTTGCGGGGGGAGTAAATAACTAAATATCCTAATTTATTGATTTTTTAATTTTTTTTATTAGATTTGGGCGCTCCTAAACTTAAGGTGCGCCCTTTTTATTTATAAATTCAAATTCATGGCAAAAGTTACAATTAACGGTAAAGAACATCAAGTTCCAGACGGCATTACTATTATTCAAGCTTGCGAATTAGCGGATATTGAAATTCCTCGTTTTTGTTATCATGAAAGATTAGCAATTGCAGGAAATTGCCGCATGTGTCTAGTTGAAGTTGCTGGTGGGCCGCCAAAGCCCGTAGCATCTTGCGCGATGCCAGTTGTTGAAGGAATGCAAGTTTTTACTGACACGCCAATGGTAAAAAAAGCCAGAGAAGGAGTGATGGAATTTTTACTTGCCAATCATCCTTTAGATTGTCCAATTTGCGATCAAGCTGGAGAATGTGATTTGCAAGATCAGGCCTATCAATATGGCTCTGGAAAAAGTGAATTTAGCGAACAAAAAAGAGCGGTAAAAGATAAGGATTTGGGGCCATTAATTAAAACCCAAATGACGCGCTGCATTCATTGCACCAGATGCGTTAGATTTATTGAAGATGTGGCGGGAACCGTTGAAATTGGCGCAGTTGGGCGTGGCGAAAAAATGGAAATTACTAGCTATTTAGAAAAATCAATCAAATCAGAATTATCAGGAAATATTATTGATTTATGTCCAGTTGGAGCTTTAACTTCTAAGCCTTATGCCTTTAAAGCAAGAAGCTGGGAACTTAAAAAAACCAATACAATTGATGTTATGGACGGCGTTGGAAGCAATATCCGCGTTGATGTGCGCGGTCTTGAAATAATGAGAATTTTACCAAGTTTAAATGAAGAAATTAACGAAGAATGGATTAGCGATAAAACCCGTTTTTGTTATGATGGCCTTAGATATCAAAGGCTTGATAAATCATATGTAAAGAAAAATGGTAAATTGCAAGCAGTTACATTTGATGAGGCTTTAGAAGAAGTAGTTAAAAAAATACAAGAATTTTCGAAAAATGAAATTGGCGCCTTAACTGGACAATTGGCGGCTTTAGAAGAGGTTTTTGTTTTTAAAAAATTACTAGAAAAATTAGAAATAAAAGCTTTTGATTGCAGAATAAAAGGTGAAAAATTAGATCATAAAGATCATGCTTCATATTTATTTAACAGCACAATTGCGGGAATAGAAAATGCAGATGCTTGCTTACTAATTGGAGTTAATCCTAGAAAAGATGCGCCAATTCTTAATGCTAGAATTAAAAAAAGATCTCTATCAAAGAAATTAAAAATCGCTGCAATTGGCGGGGACTTTGATCTTACTTATGATTATGAAAAATTAGGCAATAATATTTCTGATTTAAAAAATATTTTAGAAGGCAAATCAGAATTTTGCAAAATTTTAGAAAAAGCAAATAATCCAATATTGATATTAGGCCATGATTTACTTGGTCGCAGCGACGGTGAGCTAATTTTAAATTATGCTAAAAAAATTGCTGAAAAATATGGTATGATTAAAGAAGATTGGAATGGTTTTAACTTTTTATCAAAATCAACCGGCTTGCTAAATGGCTTAATTGCTGGTTTTGTTGGTGATTCGAATATTGATAAAATTTTAGATAAAAAAATAATTTTCCTTCATGGTGTTGACGATGATATTAATTTTGAAAAGTTAAAAGATGCTTTTGTTATTTATATTGGAAGTCATGGCGATAATGGCGCACACCTTGCTGATATTATTTTGCCAGCTAGTGCTTATTTAGAAAAAAATGCCGCTTACGCTAATGTCGAAGGAAGAGTGCAAAATGCCACAAGAGTTGTTTTTCCTTTAGGAGAAGCAAAAGAAGATTGGCAAATTTTTAATGAACTTGCAAAAAAATTAGGATTTGATTTTGGTTTTGAAAATATCGCTGACGTTAGAAAACAAATGGATAAATCAATATTAAGTTTTGATAAAATCATTCAAACAAAATGGCAAAATTCTGCTGATTTAAAAGGCGATTTTGATGCAGATAAATCATTGCTTGCCGCAGATTATAATTTTTATTTAACATTTTTTATATATTGATAAAATATATGGAGATTTTACCA
>CALBSF010000146.1 GCA_937927795.1 uncultured Rickettsiales bacterium | reverse complement strand
GTAGCCTTAGTATAGACATTTGTTTGAGAAAAAAATCTTTTTCTATTTAGGCACGCCTATACCTGGTTTTCTTATTTTGTTGGTAGCTTCTTGCATATCTGTAACCCTAGCTTGTCTTGGATTAAGAACATCAGAGCTAGGAACGCCAAATTTTTTTGATAAAACAACCTTGCCGAAAACAAGCCCATCTCCGGCTCCAGCTCCGAATCTGGCGTCAGACAAAATAGGATTATCTTTAACTTTCACCACATCACAACTAACACTTCTGATTTTGGATAATTGACTATCAATCATTTTGTAAGATTTCATTTTTTTTACTTCATCAGTAGAAATGCCGGCTTTCATCATTACGTCGTTGTAAAACTTCAAAATATCCATTAGATCACTAATCGCTTTAGCGTTATTATCAGTAATACTATATTCAACTATTTTTCCAATAAAGTCTGAACTTTTTTTTCTAATTCTCTCACCATAGGACATTCCAAGAATTATATTTTTTATATCTCTTGGTAATATTGGGGTATTTTTATCTGATTGCTTTGGACTTAAAAAATATTTGAAAAAAAGTCTTTGTTCTAAAAACTTTTCATGGCGAGCCTTTCCCTTATCAAAATCCCCGATGTCAGAAAAACGTCCGGTTTTTAAAATTATTTTTCCGTCATAATCTTTATATTCAAGATTAAAGGCAGCTAAAATAGCTCCAAGAAAATTTTTTTGACTTATAAGCATACAAACAAAGTTATTTCTAGCATCAAAAGCTCTATCTTTGTCAAGCAAGAAAATTTTCATGTATTTAATCGCTAAATCAAAATTACCCCTATTGAATTCAAGATAAGAAATTTTCTCCATGGAATCAAAAATCATTTTTTTTTCTTTTTCACTCAAAATTTTAAGCTCCCAAACCTTTCTTTCACAAGCTGAATCAATATCAGAAGCATCATCTAAACCAGAAATTTTATTAGCAACTTTTACCAAAAAATCTTCTCTATTTATAAACTTCAAAATTCCATCCCTTCTAAGATCTTCTTCAGTCAAATTAAGTATTCTTTGTGCAATAAAAAAAGCTCTTTCTATATCTTCTAGTAAACTCTCCTTTGTTTGCTTTAAAATATATTGGTAGTTCTCAAATAATTCTACAATAGTGTTCAAATTATTATAATACAGCTTTTTAGCTTCTTGTCGTTGTTCTGAAGTGACTCCTTTTTGCTCTATTTTCTTAAGTGCAGCAATGGCTTTGTCATATAAATTCTTGATTGAAGATTCGGTTCCCAAAAAAGCTGAGGAACCCTTAGAAATTAATGAGGTAGAGGCAATTTTTGATGAAAATTTTTTATCAGAACTAGAGTCGTAAACAGGGGGTCTGACAGAGGCAGGTGCAGAGGCAGAACCAGCGCCAACGCCAACTCCAGTAAAAACCTCCGCACCAACAACCCCAGCAGCAGCGCCAAAGGAGCTAGTAGAATCATCTGGAAAAGCAGAAACTACTAGAGCCTTACTAACAACATCACTAGTAGATTTCCGATCTAATTGAGGTAATTTTTTCTTGAGATTTTTTCTAAGAGCCTTAATCATTATATAAGACTTCATTGTTTTTACTTTATCATCAGAAAAAATGGCTTTTTTCATTGTTGCTTCATAAAACTGAAGAATCTCTTTTAGATCGCTAACAGTTTTAAGATCTGTGGCGGTAAAGCTATATTCAACTATTTTACCAATAAAATCTGAACTCTTTTTCTTAATCCTCTCGCTACGAGACATTCCAAGAATTATATCTTTTATATCTTCTTTTGAAATTGCGGTATTGGTAATCGATTTCTTTGGACTTAACACATATCTAAAAAACTGTCTTTGTTCTAAAATCTTTTCACTAATAAAGTCGTTTTTAATAAAAAAGCGCCCGGGTTGTAAAGTTAACTCTCCATCGGAATTTTTATATTCAAGATTGAAGGCAGCTAAAATAGCTCCAAGACTATCTCCAGTGGTCATAAGCATATAAACCACTTGGTTTATAACGCTAGGATGCCTGGTTTTATCGAGCGAAACAATTTTTAGATTTATAATCGCTGATTCAATATCGCGATCAACCTTATAAGATTTATAATTGGTATAAAGCGGATTAGCATAAAAAAATGAGAGAGATTGCGCAGAACTGAAGGCTATCTTTTTTTCTTCCTCATTTAGAAATTTAAATTTAGAAAATAAAACTTTATATTGCTGACATCTCTCCAAGGGCTCGTTAGCAAGAATATGCAACTCATGCAAATAAAATTTTGCAATGATCATGGCAGATTGCGCTAAAAAATTTTCATCATTTAAAAAATACGACTCCCCATTAATTAACAAGCTTTCTTTTAATTTAGAATCTGAACTTACAATCTTCAAAATCAAACCTCTTTCTTGTGATAAAATCTTCTTCGTTATTACCAAAACATCTTGATATCTTTTTAATGAATTTACGATTGTTTTTAAGTTGTTACAGTAAAGAGAATATTTTTTTTCATCATAATAACTAAGAGCTAGACTATATTGAGACTTAATATCTTGATAAAACGCAAGATATGATAATAATTTTCGTCCATCACTCTTTAAAACATCAGCAATTTTCCAATAACCTCTTATTGTTTTTTGCTTAGATATCGCTAGCCCTCTGTTAAGAAAGTTATTAGCAATATCACGCTGCTTTTCATTATCTACTAGCAAAAAAAATTGGAATAAGAAAAAATCTAAACCAATTTTGGCGCAAGAAACCCTCACCTCCTCGTTCATTATATATTCAACAGATTTTTTATCATCCTCACCTTTAGAACCTAACTCGGATTTCTTTTTTTTAAAAAAATACTTCACAAAAATGTCGATCTCTGACAATAGCTCATCTTTTAGGATTTTTGCTGTGGTTAGTTGCACGCTAAAATAGGCATTGGCAATAATATCTCTTTTGTTTTTGATAAAATCAAAGATAAAGTCTTTCTTTTT
>CALBSF010000145.1 GCA_937927795.1 uncultured Rickettsiales bacterium | reverse complement strand
AGTCAAGCGCAGTTGGCCCTTTAAGAAAAGGCTCTTCTTGGTCAAGACTCGCTGCCTTTTTGCACAAAGTAGCAAGCACAAAACTATTTTCTCTAAATCGAGGATTGTTGTCATTACTAAAAAAAAGTTCGCTGATTTTTTCTATAAAACAAAGAATATCTTCTTTGCCAGCTTCTCTCGTCATAGTTTCCAAATGTGCAGTAATTACATCTGCAGATATAGCTTCATTGGGAATAAGAACTTCCAACAAAGTATCTAACTTTGTTTGCAAATCTTCTCTTAGCTCTGTTACTACTGCGCTTTGCATATCTATAAATTTATTTAATTAACTACTCAATCTTAGAGCCACCCCCTAAAACCTTATATAACGCAATCAAATTAGCGATATATTCTTTTTTTATACTAAACTGATTTTGCTTTGCAATAAGAAAAGATAATTTTTCATCTATTACACCAAGACCACTGTTAATTCCTTGGTTATGTTTTCGTTTAGAGATTTTATAAGACTTTTCTCTCGCCTTTAAAATTTCATCAAAAGCTTCTAATTGATTTGTAACTGATTTTCTTTCTGCCAATTGATCTAGAACTTCTGAAAAAGCGGTTTGAATGGTTTTTTCATATTGGGCAATTTCGATTTTTTTCTGTAAATTTGCGATATTTAAATTAGCGATATTTCTGCCACCACTAAAAATTGGAATATTTATTTGCGGCGTAAAAGCCCATGTTCGCGAATCAAATAAACTTGATAAATCTCTTGAAGCATAACCATAAGTTCCACTTAAGCTAATTGATGGAAAAAATGCCGCTCTTGCCGCACCAATATTAGCATTTGCACTTTTTAATTGATGCTCTGCTTGTTGAATATCGGGCCTTGAAAGCAAAGATTCTGATGGAATAAAATCAAGTAAATCTTCATTGATTTTAATATCATTAATTGATGAAATTTTTGGTAAAGAATTTTCGTTAAAAACTCCAGTTAAAAGCATCAAAGCATTTTTATCTTGCTCAACTAATTTGATGTAAATTTCAGAATTATTTTTAGCATTTTCAAGCAGAGTTTTTGCGTTTAATAAATCATCCTGCGAATCGATACCATTCTTATAACGCAGTTCAATAAAATTATAACGATCATTTTGCAATTTTAGATTTTCTTTCATTATATCTAAAACTTCTGCATCAAGAAGTAATTGTGCATAAGAATTTACAACCTGAGAAATTAAAGAAATTTGAGTAATATTTCTTGCCTGCTTACTTGCTAAAAAATTTTCTAAAGCAGATTTTTTTAAACTGCGCAAGCGACCAAAAAAATCAATTTCATAAGCAGCTAAAGCAACATTTGCTCTAAATTGTTTTTTTGGAGTAAAGCTGGCAAAAGCCTTTGGGGCTCTTTGCCTAGTTTCTAAACCCTGCGCATTAAAAGATGGAAGTAAATTTGCACGAGCAATGCTATGAGTTGCTTCAACTGCTTCAATATTAAGATTAGCAATTTTTAAATCACGATTATTTTTCAAAGCAAGCTTTATAATTCTTTGCAAATCTTCAGACTCAAAAAATCTTTCCCAAGAAATTGTGGTTATTTTTTCCTTTGGAACTTCTGGTTGCTTAAAAGGCAAATCAAGCTTTGGGCGATTATATTTTGGCTCTAAAGTGCAAGAAGAAATTATTGCAAAAATTAGAAATGATCTAAGAACCTGCTTAAGAAACTTCATGATTTTTATTTTTGATTTTATGCACCAAAACATAAAACATTGGCACAAATAAAGTTGCTATAAATGTTGCAAAAAACATACCACCCATAACTCCAATTCCAATTGCTCTTTGACTTGCTGAGCCCGCGCCAGTTGCAAGTGCAAGAGGAGTAATTCCAAGCATAAATGCCATTGAAGTCATCAAAATTGGTCTAAATCTTTGTTTGGTTGCAATTAAAGTTGCCTCAACAATATCATGTCCTTTTTCATAAAGACTTTTAGCAAATTCCACAATTAAAATCGCATTTTTAGCTGACAAACCTATCGTGGTTAATAATCCAACTTGGAAATAAACGTCGTTACTAAGCCCGTTAAGTCTTGAAGCAACTATTGCACCAAGAATTCCAAATGGCACAACCAAAATAACTGAAAATGGAATTGACCAACTCTCATAAAGCGCAGCAAGAGATAAAAAAACTACAATTAGAGAAATAGCGTAAAGAATTAAGGTTTGCGAACCCGAAGATTTTTCTTCATAAGAAATTCCTGACCAAGCGTAATCAATTCCATCTGGTAATGTTTTAATAATTTTTTCCATTTCATTCATTGCAACTCCAGAACTTACTCCTGGAACCGCCGAACCTTGAATGTTAAGCGAAGCGCTGCCATTAAATCTTTCTAATTTTGGCGAACCGTAACTCCAATGTGCACTAGCAAAGCTTCCAAAAGAAACCATATCGCCTGATTTATTACGAACATACCATTTTTTTAAATCATCTGGAACCATACGATATTTATCTTCAGACTGCAGATAAACTTTTTTTATTCTACCGCGATCAAGAAAATCATTCACATAAGAAGAGCCCCAAGCGGTTTGCAAAGTTTGATTTATATCAATAACTGCAAGACCAAGCGACATCGCTTTTTCATAATTTATGTCAATCTTATATTGTGATACATCATTTAAGCCGTTTGGCCTGACTCCAATCAACATTGAATTTTTAGCCGCACTACCAAGCAATTGATTTCTTGCCGCCATTAATCCATCATGACCTAAACCGCCACGATCAAGAAGCTGCAAATCAAAGCCAGAAGCATTTCCAAGTTCGCGAATTGGCGGCGGGAAAAAAGTAAAAACCATCGCATCTTTAATTTTTGATAAAGCTCCCATCGCTCTTCCAGAAATCGCTGCAACGCTTTGAGAAGGATCTTTTCTCTGACTCCAATCTTTTAAACCAATAAATCCAAAACCAGCATTTTGCGCCCTGCCCGCAAAACTAAAACCGGCGACGGTAAAAAGATGTTCAACATTTTTTTCTTCTTTTTCTAAAAAATATTTTTCAACTTCCTTTAAACTTTCCGCAGTTCTTTCTAAAGTTGCACCGCTTGGCGTGTTAACCATAAGATACATCATGCCCTGATCTTCAACTGGTAAGAATGAGGTTGGCATGCGAATAAATAAAAATACCAATCCACCAACCATCACCAAATAAATCATAAAAAATCTGAATAATTTTTTAATAATTTGACTAGCCCCATTGGTATAAAAATTACGCAAACCCTCTAATTTATTATTAAAAAATTGCAAAAATTTATTGCTGGATAAAGCGTGATTTTTCTCAACTGGTTTTAAAATTGTTGCGCATAAAGATGGCGATAAAATCAATGCCACCAATACTGAAAGCACCATTGAAGAAACAATAGTAATAGAAAATTGACGATAAATTGCGCCAGCCGATCCACCAAAAAATGCCATTGGAACAAATACCGCAGATAATACCAAAGCAATTCCAACTAAGGCGCCAGTGATTTGTGTCATCGATTTTCTTGTGGCATCAATTGGTGATAACCCTTCTTCATGCATAATTCTTTCAACATTTTCCACCACCACGATTGCATCATCAACCAATAAACCAATCGCCAAAACCATTGCAAACATGGTTAAAGTATTGATTGTGTAACCAAAAGAAAATAGCACCGCAAACGTTCCAAGCAAAACAACTGGCACCGCAATGGTTGGAATTAAAGTGGCGCGAAAATTTTGCAAAAAAAGTAACATCACCAAAAATACCAACAAAACCGCTTCAAGCAAGGTTTCCACAACTCCTTTAATCGATAATTTAATAAATGGCGTAGAATCAAATGGATAAATTACTTTCACACCTTGCGGCAAGTTTTTAGTAAGATCACTAACTTTTTTCTTCACCTCTTGAGCGGTTTTAAGCGCATTGGCTCCACTCGCTAAAATCACCGCCATTCCCGCTGCTGGATGTCCTTTATAATGAGCAACCGTTCCATAACTTTGCAAGCCAAGCTCCACATTTGCCACATCTTTTAATCGAACTTGAGAGCCATTTTTATTAACTTTAAGAATAATTTTTTGAAAATCTTCAGCTGTTTTAAGCCTTGATTGCGCAGTAATGGTGGCGTTAAGCTGCTGTCCTTTAACCGCAGGAAGGCCACCAAGCTGACCAGCAGAAACATCGGCATTTTGCGCTTTAATTGCCGCAATAACTTCAGCAGTAGAAATCTTATAACTAAAAAGCTTATCTGGATTGAGCCAAATTCTCATCGCTCTTGGATTACCAAAAGTAGTAACATTTCCAACACCATTAATTCTTGAAATTGTATCCTTTAAATCTAAAAGCAAAATATCACCCAGCGCACCTTCATTGAGCGAATCATCTTGGGAATAAAGACCGACTACTAATAAAAAATTATTATTTGCTTTGGTAACTCTAACCCCTTGCTGCTGAACCTCTTGCGGCAATAATGGCATTGCAACTTGTAATTTATTTTGCACCTGAACCTGCGCAATATCTGGATTAGTTTTTGGCTCAAAAGTTAAGGTAATAGAAACATTACCATCTGAATCGCTGCTAGAAGTAAAATATCTTAGAGAATCAATGCCGGTAAGGCTTTGTTCAATTACCTGGGTAACGCTATTTTCAAGAGCCTTAGCAGAAGCGCCCGGAAGAGAAGCTGAAATTGAAACTGATGGAGGCGCAATATTTGGATATTGCTCAACCGGCATCTTAAGAAGCGCCAAACCTCCAGCCATCATTATAATAATCGCCAAAACCCAAGAAAATATAGGACGATCAATAAAAAAACTAGACACTATTTTTTCTCCCCTTCTTGAGTTGATTCATCTTTTACCTCAAGCGCGCTTACCTTGGCTCCATCGACTATTTTTTGAAAACCCTCATAAATCACCGCCTCATCTTCTTGAAGACCCTCAACAACCACCCAATTATCTTTAAAAATTTTCTCAGCTTTAATTGATCTTATCTTTGCAATATTTTCCTTATCAACAACCCAAATAGTTAAATTGCCATCAGCTCCTCTGCTTGTTGCTCTTTGCGGCACTAAAATTGCTTCAATTGGTTTTAAATGCAATTTTGCCGTAACAAACATTCCGGGAATTAATTTTTTATTTTCATTAGAAAATTTTGCCCTCAAGCGCACAGAATCAGTAGCTTCGTCAGCAAAAACTTCAGAAAATTTTAAAACTCCCTCCCCATCATAATCAACACCATCAACAATTAAACTTACCTTTACATCGCTTTGATCGCCAAGACTAATCATATCTTTGCTTGGCTGCGCCATATCAACATAGATCGGGTCAAGCTGGGTAATAGTAGTTAAAATTTCAGCTTGATTTGCAGTAACCAACTTACCTTCAGTAACATTAGTTTTACCAATATATCCAGAAATTGGCGCTAACACTTTGGTATAAGTAAGATTGGTTTTTGCTCTTCTAACTTCAGCATCCGCTTGAGCAAAAACCGCTTTAGCATCATCATATTCTTGTTTACTTATCGCATCAAATTGTAATAAATTTTTATAACGATTTTTTTTTGCCAATGCCGCTTGAAACTTGCCATTTGCATCATCCAAAGCTATTTGATAAATATTTGGATCAACCTGATAAAGCTGTAAACCCTCTTGAACAAAGCCTCCTTCAACAAATTTAACTTCCTTTATCACGCCTTCAATTCTTGGCCTAACTTCGGAAATTCTATAAGCAGCAACCCTTGCAGGTAATTCTTGAAATAATTCTACTGATTGTTTTTTTACCTTAACAACACTTACTTCTGGCGCAGATGCTTGATTGAAATTATTTGGAGCAGCCTGATTAGAGCCTTGTTTTATCCATAAAAATAAAAGAAGCGCTAAAAGAGCAATAAAAAAAACTAGCAGCTTGATCTTCTTGGCCTTAATACCCATATTTGATTGATTTTCTAAAAAAAATTGATTCGCCAAATATAAAACTTTTTTTAAGCAATTCAATCTTTATTAAAAATCAAAATCACTATACCAAACCAACTCAAAATATTTAATTTTTCCCAAAAATACTTCGTAAAAAAGTGTCAATAGAATTTAGATTTGGTATAAACGGCCTTTAGTTACAAGTGGTGAAACCTGCCTTACGCTTGGAATATTATATATTTGGCAATTTTTTCAAGGTAAAATTACCCGAACTTCTTCTCAAATAGCGACTCATTAACCCTTCTAAGCTCAGAAACTTCAATTTTAGAATCGCCAATTACAATATTTTTTTCTATTACATTTCCAACTTTAAAAATATTCACCCCAAATTTTTCCGCTTTTTTTCTAAAATCTAAAACTAGATTCAAATCAACAGCCACAATATATCTCGACTGATCTTCGCCAAAAAATATCTGATCTTCATCAAGATTGGTTTTATTTGCGATTTCAGAAATATCGATACTACAACCAAGATCTTTACTGCACATTTCAAATAAAGCAACTAATAAACCACCATCTGAAATATCGTGGCAAGCCTTTATTAGAGAGTCTTCAATTAGACTTCTAACTAACTGCGAATTTCTTTTTTCTATTTTTAAATCAACTTTTGGTGGATTTTTTTTACTATCAATTTTTTGAATTTCAGCTTCAAAAATAGAACAACTTAAATGTCCATCAGCATCACCAATTACAAAAATTTCATCACCTCTCATTTTAAATTTTGTATCACATCTTTTATCTAAATCTTTAAGCAAACCAACGCCGCCAATAGCTGGCGTGCCTTGAATTGCTTTGCCATCGGTTTCATTATATAAAGAAACATTGCCTGAAACCACTGGATAATCAAGCTCTTTTGAGCTTTCAGTAATACCTTGAATTGCCCTTACAATTTGCCCCATAATTTCTGGTTTTTGTGGATTACCAAAATTAAGACAGTTAGTAATTGCAAGTGGCTTTGCTCCAGTAGCAGAAATATTTCTGTAAGTTTCTGCAACCGCTTGTTTAGCGCCTTCAAAAGGGTCGGCCTCGACATAACGCGGAGTGCAATCAACGCTCATCACCAAGGCTTTATTAGTTCCATGAACCCTAACAATTGCGCCATCTCCACCAGTTTGAATAGTGTCATTCATTACCTGCGAATCATATTGCTCGTAAATCCACTTTTTTGAAGCTAAATTCGGAGTTTGAAGTAATGTTTTTAGGTTTTCTATAGCTTTCATAATGCTAAAATTAGTTTAAAAAGATTCATAAATGGATTGCCACGCTTCGCTCGCAATGATGAAGCTTAAAACTCTCAGTTCTTTCGTCATTGCGAGTGAAAGAGAAATAATTCATCACAAAGCACAAACTTCAAATAAATTAAATCCAAGGCCTATCATATTCAGGAGCCTCATCAGACAATGGCAAAGAAGGAATATCGGCATATATTTTTCCATTCATTTTAATCACCACTCTTCCCGTATCAGTAACTCTGCCAATTACCGCAAAATCAAGGCCCCATTTTTCAAAAATTTTCTGAGCAAATTCTTCTTTTTCTGGCTTTAGAATCATCAACATTCTTTCTTGGCTTTCAGAAAGCATTATTTCATAAGGGGTCATGCCATCTTCTCTTTGAGGAACCATTTCCAAATCAAGCTCAATTCCAGTTCCACCCTTGCCTGACATTTCGAATGAAGATGAGGTCAGTCCTGCAGCGCCCATATCTTGAATCGATAAAATTGCATCAAACTGCATTAATTCCATACAAGCTTCTAGTAATAATTTTTCAGCAAAAGGATCTCCAACCTGAACTGTAGGCCTTTTATCTTCATCTCCTTCTTTAAATTCATCAGAAGCCATAACTGCGCCGTTAATTCCATCGCGACCAGTCTTAGAGCCAACATATACCACGCTTGCGCCCACAACAGAAGCAGCAGAATAGAAAATTTTATTTTTATCCGCCAAACCAACCGTCATCGCATTTACAATAATATTTCCGTTGTAACTTTTATCAAAAGTAACTTCCCCACCAACAGTTGGAACCCCAATACAATTACCATAACCACCAATTCCAGACACAACTCCATTTACTAATTGTTTAGTTTTTGGATGATTAATGTCGCCAAATCTAAGCGCATTTAAATTGGCAATTGGACGCGCACCCATAGTAAAAACATCGCGTAAAATTCCACCAACACCAGTTGCCGCGCCTTGATATGGCTCAATAAAAGATGGATGATTATGACTTTCCATTTTAAAAACAACCGCTTGACCATCACCAATATCAATCACGCCTGCATTTTCTCCTGGCCCACAAATAACCCATGGAGCAGTAGTGTGCATGGTTTTAAGCCATTTTTTAGTTGATTTATAAGAACAATGTTCAGACCACATTGCAGAAAAAATTCCAAGCTCGGTAATAGTTGGAATGCGACCCAAGATTCCTAAAATTTTTTGATATTCATCATTAGTTAAATTGTGATCTTTAATTAATTTTGGAGTGATTTCAACTTCTTTCATTTTACTAATTGATTATAATTTTTCTATAATTTGACTTGTAAAAACATGGTTTCCAGTAACATTTTGCACATCATCGCAATCTTCTAAATTATCAACCAATTTAATAATTTTTTGTGCCAATTCCAAATCTGCAACTTCAACATTTACTTTGGCTTTCCAATCAAGTTTTGCTGATAATGGATCACCAAATTTTTTAATTAAGGAATCTCTAACTAAACTAAAATTTTCTGGCTTAGTAATTACAACATGTAAATTATCGTGAGCTTCAACTTCATCTGCCCCCGCTTCTAAAGCCGCTTCAAACATTACATCCTCTAAAGCAACCTTACCATCAAATTGAATCACTCCAACATGATCAAACATAAAACCAACTGAACCAGTTTCACCTAGAGAACCACCTATTTTAGTAAAAATACTTCTTACCTCGCCAGCAGTTCTATTGCGATTATCAGTTAAAGCTTCAACGATTATCGCAACGCCACCCGGCGCATATCCTTCATAGCGAATTTCTTCAAAATTATCACCCTCGCCACCCATAATAACCTTTTTAATCGCAGCATCAACGCGATCTTTGGGCATATTATTTGACCTAGCCTCAATAATTGCATTTCTAAGCCTAGGATTAAATTCAGGATCAGGCTGACCAGACTTAGCCGCAACTGTTATTTCTCTTAATATTTTAGTAAAAAGCTTAGCTTTTTTAGCATCTTGAGCGCCTTTGCGATGCTTGATATTTGCAAACTGTGAATGGCCTGCCATAGAATAAAATTAATTTAACAAACCAGATTCTTTAAAATATTTCAAAGCCCCTGGATGTATTGGAGGAAATGCCCCATTGGTAAGGGTTGTATTTCTAATTCCCGCAACCATACTTTCTTTTGTAAGTGATAAAAATACTGGATGAAGAGTTTTGAAATTATTGAAATTTTCAAATACGCCTTTTGTAATGTTATATACCACAGATTCAGGAGTATTTTGAGAAGCAACAAAAATTGCATTTACCCCAAAAGTTTTAATATCATTGGGATTTCCAGCGTAAGTTCCCCCCGGAATTACCGCTTCAATATAAAATTGACTTTTGCTAAGAATAGTATTAATAGTCTCTTGATCAAAAGGAATAATTCTAACTCTACAAGCTTGAGAAACTTCTTGCAAAACACCATTTGGATTACCAGATGCATAAAGCATAACATCAATATCTTCTTTGCATAAAGCCTGAGGTTGATCGATTGGATCTAACTTGGTAATTTTAGAAAAACTCTTTTCATTCCAGCCCTTAATTGACATTAAAAATTTCATTGTAGCATAAGTTCCGGAATCTTCCGAACCAAAATTAACCACCTTTCCAACTAAATCATCGATTGTTTTAATATTTGAGCTATTTTTTACCACAACTGCAAATGTTTCAGTGTGAAGCGCAAAAACTGAGCTTAATTCTTTAAATGGCTTTTGATCAGAAAAAGCACCTGTTCCGTTATAGGCGCTATATAACCAATCTGACTGAGTGATGCTAAAATCAAGTTTATTATCACGAATTGAATTTATATTAGCAACAGAGCCATTGGTTGACTCAACAGAACATCTAGTAGAATGCTTTTCCCAATCTAAATTAAAAAGACGACAAATTGCCCCGCCAGCAGGATAATAGATGCCCGTAACCGCTCCAGTTCCAACTGAAACATATTTTGTAGTAGCTGCAAAAGAATTTTGATCAGCAAAAGCCAATATAGCGATAAAACCTAGTATTAATTTTTTCATTTTTTTAAAGAAAATATAATGTTTATTATTAAAAATTAGCAATTTTTCTTAAAAGTCAATCATTTTATCTGGCATAATCCTTAAAGATTATAGAAATTCATTTTAGTTATTTCAATTACTAATATTTATATTGACCTTTTTTTACTTAAGTATTACTAACAAATATTACTATAAAATCTAACCGCCGCAGGATCTGAGGTAATTTTATTAAAATCTATCGATTCAATAAAAACACCATCCAGGCTTCTTGCCCTTGAAAGCGCCACATAAGCCTGACCATGCGTAAAAACATTAGATAAATCACAAGAAATTTTATCTAAAGTCAATCCTTGAGATTTATGAATTGTAATTGCCCAAGCTAAAATTAGAGGAACTTGATTTAACACTGCATCAATTACCATAACTCTTTTTTCTTCATCAAATCTTTCAACCAACCACTCTTCTGGAGAAATAGTTAAAATTTTGCCACCAGAAAATTCAACAATTGGATAAGATTTTTTTTGGGAAAAATCTCTTACAATACCAAGAGAGCCATTAATTATTCCATCTTTTTGGTAAGTATTTTTTACCATCATCACTTGCGCGCCAATCTTTAATTTAAGCGAGTCTTGGGCAATACAATTTCTTTTTAGAAATTCAATTTTATTAATATCGCCACTATATGTTGCTTGATAAGAAGTTTCTAATTGTGGAATTTTTTTTAATTCTTCTTGGTTAATCTGCTCAACTTTAGAATTGTGAGTAGTTAAAATAGTTGGTCTAATCGCTAAATTATTATCCTTAGCTTTAACCCTTGAATTTAAAGCGACCATATCATCTTCTTCAATTTTTCCAAAACGCAGATTATTTAAAATTTTAACGAATTTTTGATCTTTTTGACGAAAAATTTCTTCCAAAACGAATAATTCTAAATTTAAATCTTGCCAAGCCTTACTATTAAAGCAAAAATCTGGGCCATCACTATTTCTAGAAATTGGTGGCAACTGCAAAAAATCGCCAAATAGCACCATTTGTAAGCCTCCCATCGGCAAATCATTTTGCCTTACAGCTCTAAAAACCTTATCTAAAATATCAAAAACTTCCCCTGAAAGCATAGAAATTTCATCAATTGCCAAAGCTTTGGCTTGCATGATTTTTCTTCTAACTCTGGTTAATTTTTTAGTAAAAAGATTGCTGATAATTTGAGAAATTGGCATGTTAGCAAGCCCAATTCCTGACCAAGAATGAATGGTAACGCCACCGATATTTATTGCAGCAACGCCAGTAGATGCAGTTACTTCCAAGCCAAACTGCGCGAAATTTATTTTGAAGAAATTTAAAAGATGAGACTTGCCACTACCAGCACCTCCGGTAACAAAAATATTGCTACCCAACCTAAATGCCTTAAGAGCTTCAATTTGTTTTGAAGAAAGATGTGTGGTGTCTGGGTTTTTATGTGGTAACAATTTATTTACTTCTAATTGATTTTATTTTTCCTTTAAGAGTCTCTAAATCAATAGCGCCTGGAATTAGTTCATCTCCAATAATAAATGCTGGAGTTCCGTCAATTCCAACTGAAGAGCCAAGTGAACGATTTTGCTGGATAATTTGAGAAACTTTATCTTTTTGATTTTTTAAAATTTCTTCAATTTTTGCAACATTAATTCCGCTATCTTTAGCAACTTTCATTGCCGCTTCTTTGCTTCTTGCATTTGATTTCATCAATGCATCATGGAATTTTTTATAAGAAGTTGGCTCAGATAAATGAACCGCAATTGCAATCGAAGAAAGCTCTTCAGATGAGGGCCCAAGGATTGGAAACTCTTTATAAACAACGCGAACTTTGCTATCTTCTTTTAATAATTCAGCAACAATTGCTTGAGCTCTTTTACAATATCCGCAAGAATAATCAAAGAATTCAACTATTGTAACATCATATTTTCCACCAGCATAACTAGGAGAATTTTTGTCATTGAACAATTCTTCAGTTTTATTTTTAATTGTTTCACCTGACATTTTCATTCTTTCAGCTCTAGCTTCTTGCTCAATTTTATTGAAAGCTTGAATAATAAATTTTGGATTTTTTTCAACCCATTTTGCAATTACTTTTTCAACATCTTCAACTGTTTCAACTTCATCATCACCGTCTAAACCACTTGAAACCGCCTTTATTTCTTGAGACTCTGAAGATTCTTCTTTTTTAGCTTCTTTTGATTGATCCTTGTTAAAATAAGCGTAAACTCCACCGATTACTAAAAAAAGCGCAACTAAAATTGCAATTGGCTTAAACAAAGATGGTCTTGAAGAAAAATTGTTCTTTAAAAAAGGCATAATTTGAAATATTTTAGATTAAAAAAAGACAAAAATATAATCAAAGAATTAAACATTTTTATTAATTGAAATGCAACCAGATTTTTTAATTGAAAATCAAAATAAAAATTTAATTGTTGTTGGTCTTGATGAGGCCGGAAGAGGACCGCTCGCAGGGCCAGTTGTCGCTGCCTGCGCTTTATTAAATCAAAATGATTATCCAAGCAAAATAAATGATTCAAAAAAACTTTCTGCTAAAAAAAGAATGGAAATTTTTTTAGAATTACAAAAAAAATCTAAATTTGGAATAGGAATTGTTGATGAAAAAACAATCGATGAAATCAATATTTTGCAAGCCTCAAA
>CALBSF010000144.1 GCA_937927795.1 uncultured Rickettsiales bacterium | reverse complement strand
ATCATATTCACTTGAATCAGAAATTAATCCACATATTTTTTCAAATAATATTTTTAACGGATTTTTTATTTGAAAAATTAAACTAAATTTCTTTTTCTTATAAATAATAATTCTTTAAGTAATTTATTTGGATAAGCATTTAAAGATTTTTCAATTAAAACTCGAATTGGAAAAGCGATATTATATTGAAAACTGATGCGAATAATTCCAAGAACTGCACGCCTTAGAGCGTATGGGTCTTTTGAGCTTGTTGGTTTTTCGCCGGCTAAGAAAAATCCAACAATTGAATCAATTTTATCAGTAATTGAAAGCATTATGCCAAGAGCTGTTTTTGGCAATTCTGAGCTTGGCCCAAGCGGTAAGTAATGCTCAGAGATTGCTTCAGAAATTTTTTTATTATGAAGTTGTTTTTCCACATAAAATCCACCGACTCTTCCTTGCAGCTCTGGCAATTCAGCAACCATTTTAGAGGTTAAATCATTTTTACATAAAAACACTGCCTTTTCTGCAATTGATAAATCGCAGTGCGGCACAAAAATTGACAAAAATTTTGACAGGCTATTTAAACGATTTACTTTGTCGTAAACAGATCCTAATTTTTGATGAAAAATAACTGACCTTAGGTCATAAAGCCTTTCAGATAAAGGCTTTTTAAGATCTTCATTAATAAAAAACTGCGCATCACTTAATCTGGCTCTTACTAATTTTTCATTATCAGCAATAATTTTTTCTTGATTTTCAAGCGCTTTAACTGAGTTGGTAATAAAAATAAATTTTTCTGATAAATTTCCTAAATTATCTTTTAGGCAAATATATTTTTGATTAAGTTTTAAAGTTAAAATTAAAACTTCTTGCGGCAAATCCATAAATTTTTTGTCAATTTCACCAACCAAAGCAGTTGGAAATTGACAAAGACCATTAATTTCATCAAATAGATTTGATTTTTCATCATCAACTGTTTGTAAGTCTAAATCATGTTTGATTTTATTGATTTGAGCGGCGATTTTACTTTTTCTAATTTCTTGATCAACAATTACAAAATTATCTTCTAAAATTTCACGATAATGCTGTGCATTATTTATTTCCAAGGCTTTGCCATCATGAGCAAAAGTTAAGTTATTTGATTTTAAACCAAAAAATTCAACATCAATTATTTCAGATCCAATCATCGCGCAGAGATTTCTAACTGGACGAATCCATTTTGGCTGAGTTTGTAAATCAACATCCCATCTCATTAATTTTGGCCAACTATTGGTCATTTTTTGCAAAATTTGTGGGAGGATATTTTTGATTATGTCGGCAGTTTTAACTTCTTTTGCTGGAATTTGGTGCAAATAGCATAAATGTCCATTATTTTCAACTTTTTCAAGAGTTGAATCATCTTCAAGGCCAATTGATTTTAAAAATCCTTCAATTGCTTTTTTATCTGAAGAAACTCGAGGGCCAATTTTTTTGGTAGCCAAAGTTTTGTAAACTAACTCGATATTAAAAAGATAAAGAGTAAGGCGATTAGGGGTTACAAAGCTTGTAATTTGCTGGTTTTGCAGCAGAAAATTGTTCTTCTCAAAAGTCTCTTTTGCAATTTTAGTAAAATTTTCCGCCGCATTTTTTTGCATTAAAGCAGGAATTTCTTCACTAAAAATCTCTAAAATAAAGTCAGCCATTGTTAAAAATGTTGTTTAAAAGCCCTTTTATCATAAGTTTTGATTGACCTAAATTCAAGTTGTTTGTTATTATGGTGGTTTAAATTTGTTTTAATGTTTTTTATGAATAAAGAGAATTTTTACCCAAAGCCAGAGCAAAATCTTGATTTTGCAAAAATGGAAGAAGAAATTTTGCAATTTTGGCAAGAAAATAAAATTTTTGAAAAGTCGGTTGAGATGCGTGATAGCACTGCCGGTAAAACTGAATTAGGAAAAGCAGAATTCGTATTTTAC
>CALBSF010000143.1 GCA_937927795.1 uncultured Rickettsiales bacterium | reverse complement strand
ATACTCACCCGTGCGCCGGTCGCCACCAAAGTATTGCTACCTTTATGCTGCCCCTCGACTTGCATGTGTTAGGCCTGTCGCTAGCGTTCATCCTGAGCCAGGATCAAACTCTTCGTTGTATCTTTTTTTTATTTGCTCGGATGCTATCTATTCCTAAATTTATTGTAGAAAATTGAAAGCAAAAATGATTTAATCGCCTTATCTAAAAATTTTCAACTAAAATTCTAATCATATGAAAAACATAATCCCATTCGATCAAAGAGATGGATTTATTTGGTATAACGGTAGTTTTGTGCCTTGGAAGGATGCAAAAGTTCATGTTTTAAATCATGGGTTGCACTATGGCTCGTCTGTGTTTGAGGGCGAAAGAGCTTACGGGGGTAAAATTTTTAAGATGACTGAGCATTCTAAAAGATTACATAAATCAGCGGAAATTCTTGGTTTCAAAATTCCTTATTCAGTTGAAAAATTAGATGAAGTAAAAAAAGAATGTTTGATTAAGCAAAACCTTACTGATGCTTATGTTAGAGCCTTTGCATGGAGAGGTTCGGAAAAAATGGCAATTGGGGCGAAAAATACCAGCATTCACGTTGCGGTTGCTTGTTGGCAATGGCCTTCTTACTATGGTGAAGAAATGAAGAAGCTTGGATTAAAATTAAAAATCGCTCGCTATAAAAGACCATCACCAGAAATGGCGCCTGTTGCCGCCAAAGCAGCTGGGCTTTATATGATTTGCACTATTAGCAAAAATGAGGCAGAAGATTTGGGCTATGATGATGCTGTAATGCTTGATTATCGCGGCTTTATTGCTGAAGCAACTGGAGCGAACTTATTTTTTATCACCAGAAATAATGAGCTTCACACTCCCCTTGCCGACTGCTTTTTAAATGGCATTACTCGCCAAACTGTAATTGAAATTGCAAAAAATTTAGGAATTAAAGTTGTTGAACGACACATTAAACTAGAAGAATTAAGCGAAATGCAAGATGCTTTTTTAACTGGCACGGCCGCAGAAATAACTAGAATAAAATCAATTGATGATAAATATAGTTTCCCTGTAATTAGTAAGGTTACTCTTGATTTGATGAATGCTTATAAAGAATTGGTGGGCAAATGAGAAGAAGAATTTTAAATATTTTAACCGGTGTTTTTATAGGTTTTTCTTGCGCGATGTTTTTTGGCGTTTCAAAAATGCCCGCCAAAAGCGATTCACTAGCTAAAGAAGATGTTTCATCAAGCCTTACTCAAAGCTTTTCTGGAATTGCAAAAGTTGTTGATGGTGATTCAATTAAAGTTGATGGAAATTCAGTTAGGCTGTTTGAATTAGATGCTCCAGAATATAAACAAACTTGTTTTGATGCATCTGAAATTGAATATAATTGCGGTCAAATGAGTAGAAATTTTTTAGTGAAATTAGCCGATCAAAAGCAAGTTACTTGTTATTATGAACAAAAAGATATTTATAATCGTTTTTTAGGAAAATGTTTTATTGGCAAAATTTCAATTAATGAAGAAATTGTAAAAAATGGCATGGGCATAATTTATGATTATAAAGCTTCCAGCCAGAAGATGGATGATTTAGAACAAGAAGCTAAAATCAATAAGCGCGGCGTTTGGCAAGGCGCATTTCAATTGCCAAAAGAATATCGTAAATCACATAAACATGCTAAAAAATAGACCCCGCAACAAGTGCGGGGTGACAACATTGGGATAGTATGCTCTCATTACTGTCACCCCGCACTTGTTGCGGGGTCTATTTACCGGATATAAGGTAATTACAACTTTACTAAAAAGAGCACTAAAATATGCAAAAATCTGAAAATAAAAAAGATACTAAACAAATTCCTAAATCTACATTTTTACAAGAATTTTTTAATCGTGGTTTTTTTGCGCAGGCAACTCATCTTGAGGAATTAGATGAAATTTTAGCTAACCAAAAAATTACTGCTTATATTGGATTTGACTGCACCGCAAACTGCCTTCATGCTGGCAGTTTAATTCAAATCA
>CALBSF010000142.1 GCA_937927795.1 uncultured Rickettsiales bacterium | reverse complement strand
GGGGTTTGAATGTCATGGCGGCATTAGGATTTTTAGCCTTCGTCATTGCGAGCGAAGCGCGGCAATCCAGAAAAATATAAGATATCGCGCTTAAGCTTGTAAAAAGCACGACAATCACAAAAATAATTACCAAATGTCACTAAAAAAAATTCAAGATAGTTTTTCTAATCATATTTTTGATCGCAAAAAAACCACAATAATAAATTTTTTACCCTATTCAAATCAAGAGGCTCTAGCGCGCTTAAATATTTATCGTAATAATATTTTTGGTAATTTCTCTTCAGTTTTAGAATCTATTTTTGAAGTAAGTAAAAAAATAATTGGTCCAAAAAAATTTAAAAATTTAGTAGAAAATTATCAAAAAAAATATCCTGCAAAAAGTGGTAACTTAGACGATTATGGCGATAATTTTCCCAAGTTATTAAAAACATTGAAGCCTGCTTTTTTATATGATCTATCGAGGCTTGAGCTGTTATTTCACAACAGTTATTATTCTAACAATGCCAAAGACTTTGATATAAATAAATTTCAAAAAATCAATCCTGAAGATTTTTTTAAACTAACTTTCGATCTTCATCCTTCTTGTTTTTTATTAAAATCAGAATTTCCAATTTTTACAATTTTTACAAAAAAGAAAAAAATTTTAAGTAAAAAATCTGAATTTGTTTTGATTGAAAGAGCTTGCGGAGCCTGCGAAGTAAAGAATTTAGACTTGATAGAATTTACTTTCTTAGAAAATTTATCTAAGAAAAAAAATCTTTTTCAAACCTATAAAAAAATCGTAAATTTAACAAAAAAAGAAATTGATATTGGCGCAATGCTAAATAAATTTATCAATAATAAAGTTATTTGTAATTTTCATAAATGAACAGTAAACTCAAGGGCTTATTAGGCTTATTGCCATTTTTTAAACCCTATAAAAAAGAAGTTTTTTTTGCATTATTATCACTTTTAGTAACTGCATTAATGGTCTTATTTTTTGGTAAGGCAATTAAATATCTAATTGATTTTGGCTTTGTTGAAAAAAATCATAACTCTTTAAATTTGGGTTTTTTAGTTTTTATCGCCGCCGTTTTAATTATGGCAATCGCCGGCTATTACCGCTCTAGCCTTATCAATCAAGTATCTGAAAAAGTTATTGCCAATTTAAGAAAAAAAATTTATGAACATATTATAAAAGTTTCGGCAGAATTTTTTGAATTAACCAAAACCGGCGATGTAATTTCTAGATTAACCGTAGATACCGCAATATTATACAACATCATAAGCAACACGATTTCATTTTTGATTAGAAATATTTTGCTATTTTTAGGTGGAATTTTTTTTCTATTTATAACCAGCACAAAACTCAGTTTAATCGCTATTTTACTGATCTTGCTTGCAATTGCTCCAATCATAATAATTGGTAAAAAAATAAAAAAATTATCTGACGAACTGCAAACTTCCGTATCCTCAA
This sequence comes from uncultured Rickettsiales bacterium, assembly GCA_937927795.1. GTDB lineage: Bacteria > Pseudomonadota > Alphaproteobacteria > Rickettsiales > UBA1997 > UBA2645. Next base: position 4,222 of record CALBSF010000142.1, on the reverse strand, counting down.
TTGGCTCTCACATAGAAGAAAGTATTAGTGGCATTAGAACAATTCAATCTTATTTGTGCGAAAAAAAAGAAACAAAAAATTTTGCCAATTTCGTTGATGACTCTCTAAGAATTGCATTATCAAAAATCAATGTAAAAGCCTTAATGATTGCACTGGTAATTAGCCTTGCATTTGGCGGAATTGCAGTTGTTTTGTGGGTTGGTGGCCTTGATGTTTTAAATGGAAAAATTACTTCAGGAGAACTTTCTTCTTTTATTTTTTACGCCGTAATTTCAGCAACATCTCTAGTTGCACTAAGCCAAATTGCCGGACAATTGCAAAGCGCATCTTCATCTTGTCAAAGGATTTTTGAGCTCTTAGAAATTGAATCTCCCGTCAAGGAAATCACTAATCCATTAGCTTTTGAAAAATCTAACGACATAACTATAAAATTTAAAAATGTAAATTTTTCTTATCCTTCAAGAAAAGATTTTGCGATTTTAGAAAATTTTAATCTAGAAATAAAACCTCAAGAAAAAATTGCCATAGTCGGATCAAGCGGCTCTGGCAAAAGCACTATTTTACAGCTTTTGCTGCGTTTTTATGATACTAATTTGGGAGTAATTTCTCTAAATGATTACAACATAAAATCATTATCATTTGCAGATCTGCGCAAAAATTTTTCTTATATTTCACAAGATTGTTTTATTTTTTCAGGAACGATTTTTGAAAATATCGCTTATGCCAACAGCGCCATCAGCAGAAGTGAAGTAGAAAAACTAATTAACGCAAGCCCGCTTTTAAATTTTATCAACGAATTACCTGAAAAATTAGATACTTTTGTTGGACAAAAAGGCATCAAACTCTCTGGTGGACAAAGACAAAGAATCGCCTTTGTAAGAGCCTTAATCAAAGATTCCCCAATCTTATTATTTGATGAAGCAACCTCTGCCTTAGACAATGAAAATGAACAATTTATTAATCAGGCAATATTTGATTTGGATAATAAAAAAACCGCAATAATTATCGCTCACAAACTTTCTTCAATAATTAATTGTGATAAAATAATTTTTATTAAAGATGGCTCTATTGTTGAGCAAGGAAGCCATCGAGAGTTAATGATAAGCAGCGTTTATTACAAAAAAATGTATGAGATTGAAGGGCTAAATTTTAGTTAACGTTAGTATCTTTAATGATCATCATCACAAAACCTCGCGTTTTTTTGGATTACCTTCTTTTTGCGTCATCCTTGATGCGAAGCATCGAGGATCTCATGAGTTTAACTTCAAAACCTAAGCTCATTAGATTTTCAGTCAAGAATGGTAAAAACTGATGGATTAGTTATTTTGGATTTTCTTATTTAAATCATCAATACATTTCATCATTAGCTTTTGATCATCTGGATTTAAATCGCTATAAGTTGCATTTCTTTTTGAATCACAAACCTTCTTGCAAGCCCTGCTAGCGCCACACAAAAACTCTTCATCTGATTGCGCAAAAGCATTATTAGTAAAAAAAATAAAAAATAAAATTATTAATTTTTTCATACATTAGTATTTTTAAATGTTAATGTTGCTTTGATAAATCCTTCTATCTCACCATCCAAAACACTTTGAATATTTCCGGTTTCAAATCCCGTTCTTAAATCTTTCACCAACTGATAAGGCTGCATCACGTAAGAGCGAATTTGATGACCCCAGCTATTATCAGTTTTTGAAGCCTCACTAACATCTAGTGCATCTTTTTTCTTTTGCATTTCTTTCTCATAAAGCCTTGATTTAAGCATCTTCATGCACTCTACCCTATTTCTAAGCTGCGAGCGATCAGTTTGACATTGCACAACGATATTGGTTGGAAGATGCGTCATTCTAACTGCTGAATCTGTTTTATTAACATGCTGACCACCGGCGCCGCTAGCTCTAAAAGTATCAATTCTTAAATCTTTTTCTTCAATTACAATTTCTATTTCATCATCAACTTCTGGATAAACCCACACCGAGGCAAAACTGGTCTGTCTTTTTCCATTAGCATTAAAAGGAGAAATTCTTACCAAACGATGAACCCCTATTTCGGTTTTAAACCATCCAAAAGCAAATCGACCAGAAATTTTTAAGGTTGCACTGCGCAGCCCCGCCTCTTCTCCATCTAGAATACTGATAATTTCAACTTTAAATTTTTTGATATTTGCAAATCTTTCATACATTCTAAGCAGCATCAAAGCAAAATCACAAGAATCGGTTCCGCCCGCTCCAGCATTGATGTCTAAAAAGCAATTATTAACATCGTTTTCATCAGCAAATAAACTTTCAACTTCAAAACTATCGGAATCTTTTTTCAGAGAAATTAAATTTTTTTCCACATCATCTAAAAGCTGCGCATCGCCTTCCAGCCTTACCAATTCAAGATATTCAACATTATCTTTTAGATCATTTTCTATTTTTAAAAAATGATTTAATTTTTCTTCAATAACTGATTTTTCTTTTAAAACTTTTTGCGCTTCAACTTTATTATTCCACAAAGCTGGATCTTGTGCCTTTTCATTTAGCTCATCAAATCTTTTCTGCAACTTATCCGGCTCAAAGACACCCCTTAATCAAAACGAGCGAAGAGCTGATTTGACTGATTAAATCGTTTATTTCTGTGGTCATTTAAAACTAAAACTATTGATGTTTTTAAAAAATAAGACTATAGTTGCAAGCCTAACTTTGGATAATTTTCACTTATTTTTATGACAAATACTACAAAAAAATTTGATTTATGTGTTATTGGAGCTGGTCCAGGTGGCTATGTGGCGGCAATTAGAGCGGCTCAGCTTGGTCTAAAAGTGGTTATCGTTGAAGCCAATCATTTAGGTGGAATTTGTTTAAATTGGGGATGCATTCCAACCAAAGCTTTATTAAAATCTGCCGAAGTTAATCATTTACTACACAACCTTGATTCTTTTGGCTTTGCGGCAGAAAAAACCAGTTTTGATTTTGCTAAAATTATTGAAAGATCAAGAAATGTTTCAAAGCGCCTAAGCACTGGAATTGCTGGGCTTTTAAAGAAAAATAAAGTCGAAATAATTGATGGATTCGCCAAATTTTTAGATGCTAAAAAAGTTTCTGTTAGCAAAGATAATCAAGAAATTGCTCAAATTGAAGCTTCTTATTTTATAGTTGCAACTGGTGCCCGGGCCCGCATTATTCCTGGAATGGAGCCTGATAGCGATTTTATTTGGACATATCGCGAAGCCATGACTCCAAAAGCCTTGCCAAAATCTTTATTGGTGGTTGGAAGCGGTGCAATCGGATCAGAATTCGCTTCTTTTTATAAAAATATGGGCTGCGACGTTACTTTGATTGAAATGATGGAAAATATTTTACCAGTTGAAGATGAAGAAATTTCAAAATTAGCTCGTAAATCTTTTGAAAAACAAGGAATAAAAATTCACACATCAGCTTCACTAAAATCTTTGAAAAAAGGCAAAAATAGCGTTACCGCGGCAATTGAAATTGATGGAAAAACTCAAGAAATTGAAGCAGAAAAAGTTATCATGGCAGTTGGAATTATTGCCAACACTGAAAATATGGGCTTAGAAAAAACTAAAGTAAAATTAGATAAAGGTCGCATTGAAACTAATGGCTATTTAGAAACTGCCGATGCAAATATTTTTGCCATTGGAGACGTTGCTGGCGCGCCTTGGTTAGCACATAAAGCCTCTCATGAAGGAGTAATTGCGGCTGAAAAAATTGCTAGCAAAATGAATAAATATGATGCTAAAAAAATTCATCCAATTAAAAAAGAGAATATTCCAGGATGCACTTATTCAATGCCTCAAATTGCTTCAGTTGGATTAACCGAAAAGAAAGCAAAAGAGCTTGGTAAAAAAATTAAAGTCGGTCGTTTTCCTTACATGGCTAATGGAAAGGCGATTGCTGCCGGCGAAACCGATGGCTTAATCAAAGTTATTTTTGATGAAAAAACTGGTGAATTACTTGGGGCTCACTTAATTGGCGCTGAAGTTACCGAAATGATTCAAGGCTATGTTATTGCAAAACAAGCAGAATTAACCGAAGAAGATTTGATGCATACAATTTTTGCTCATCCAACAATGTCAGAAATGATGCACGAGGCGGTTTTGGATGCTTATGGCAAGGTGATTCATTTTTAACTGACTTTACTCTATTATGGATTGCCGCGCTACGCTCGCAATGACGAAACTTCCGATTGCAAGTCTTCTTCATTGCGAGCGTAGCGCGGC
>CALBSF010000141.1 GCA_937927795.1 uncultured Rickettsiales bacterium | reverse complement strand
GTTGGAAGCCCTCAGCCAAAAGGCTGGGATCATCAATTAAAAGATGAGCCGGGAATTAATTTTTCTTATGAAAGAAAATGGCGCGAACTTTTTGAGTTCAAGTCATTTGGGGTCGGATTTGATGTAGTTCCTCATATGGGAGTTAATGTTGGAAACATCCTAACCAATGTTGTGGCAGGCACCACTTTTCGTTTGGGCTATGATTTACCTTCTGATTATGGTCCTCCTCGAATAAGGCCAACTCTTTCAGGGTCAGATTTTTTTATTCCTACCAAAAAAGTTGGTGGTTATTTATTTTCAGCGCTTGAAATGCGAGCGGTTGGGCGCAATATTTTTCTTGATGGAAATAGTTTTGAAAATAGCGCAAGTCTAGAAAAAAGAGCTATGGTAAAAAGCGTGCAAATAGGTGCAACACTAACTTTTGCAGATTTGAGAATTTCTTATTCTAAGATTTTTGTTAGTAAAGAATTTAAAGGGCAGGCTCACGGCACTAAATTCGGGGCGATAACTCTTTCTTATCGTTTTTAATAATTGTAAATAATCTTTAAAAATACTTTAAAAAAAGATCAATAGATGGTTTATTTGGTATACTATAAACTCTCTAGGGCCCTATCAAGAATTTTATTGTGATTTGACGCGTCAATATTTTTTAATTCTTGATTAATGTTTTTTGAAGCTTGAGCAATAATATCTTCTTTAAGATTGCGAATAGCTTTTTCTTCTTCATTTTGAATTCTTTGCATTGCAAGCTTGCTTCTTTTGCTAATCTCATCTTCAACTGCTTTATGAGCTTCTAAGGTAATTCTTTCAACTTCTTTATTAGTGTCTTCAATTAATTTTTGAGCATATTGCTTAGATTCTTCCTCATATTTTTTAGCTTGCTCTAAAAATTTAGCAGCTTTTTGCTTCATTTCTTTTGCTTCTAGAATAGTTTCTGCAATTGCTTTTGACTTTCCATCTAAAGACTTGGCAATCAAGGGCCAAGCGTATTTTTTAACTAAAAAAACAAAGGTAAAAAATGATATTGCTAAAAAAAACTTTTCGTCGAACATTTGTATAAATTTTTAATTTAAAACTTTTTCTTTAATTTTTAAGGTAAGATCTTTAATGGCCGCATCTCTTTTAGAGCCCAGTTGAGCAATGAAACTGCGAATTTCTTGTTGCGATTTTTCAATATCTTTTTCAATCTTATTTTTTAAATTTTCAATTGCATCTTCGCGCTTTCTAGCTGCGGTTTTAGAGGTTTCGTCAATTTGTTTTTGATATTGACTAGTAACCTGCGTTCTTAAATTTTCACTATTAAGTAAAAAATTTTCTCCTTCTTTTTCTAGGAAGCTAGCGCTAGATAAATCTTCATTGATTACTGTTTGCCTTTCTTTTAAAATATCGCGAATTCTAGGTAGAATTTTGCTACTAACAAAATAGTAAAAAATAGCAAAGCAAATTGCAAACCAGAAAACTTGTGAGCTGTAAGTTGTAATATCAAATTGAGGCATTTTTTAACTGCTTTAAGCGCTTTTAAGTGCTTGATTTAACAAGCACTTAAAAACTATTTATTTTAAGAGAACATTACCATGAATGCTAAAAGCACGGCGAAGATACCCATTGCTTCAGCAAGACCGGCAGCAATATAGATGTATTTTTCTAATTTTGGCGCTGCAGATGGATTTCTAGCGATACTGTTGAAGAATGATCCAAAAATATTACCGATAGCAATTGCTGCACCAGCCATACCAATTGAGCATAAGCCAATTCCGATATATTTTAAAGATGAGTAATTATTGGCTACTTCTTGAGCCACTTGAGCTACTTCTTGCATGTTTTTTAGTTTTAAAAGTTAATATAAACCCATTGATCGGGATTTGAAGTAATTTAAGTGATTTTATGCGCTTAAATTACAGCCAAATTCTAGTGAGCTTTTGTGGTTTCGCCTAAATAAGCACAAACCAAAATCGCAAAAATATAGGCTTGAAGCACTGCAACAAAGAGTTCAAAGCCAGTCATGATTATACTAAATAAGAATGGTAGAGTGCCAAAAATTATTCCTAAAGAGATGATGAATCCGGCTACAACCTTAAGCAAAACGTGGCCTGCAACCATGTTAGCAAAAAGACGAACTGATAATGTAACTGGTCTGATTAAAAAAGAAAAAAACTCGATAGCAAAAATTATAGGAGCCATCCAAAAAGGCACGCCACTTGGTAAAAACATGTGTAAAAAGCCAAGAAATCCGTTTCTAACAATAGCATAAACAGTTACGGTGGTAAAAGCGATCATTGCTAGAGACGCGGTCACAACGGTTTGACCGGTTGAAGTAAAGGCGTAGGGAGTCATTCCAAGTAAATTGCATAGCAAAATAAACATGAATAATGAAAATACTAATGGGAAAAATTTATTTCCTTCGCTGCCGATGCTTGATTTTACCATGTCGAGGATAAAATTATAAATTGATTCAGCGGTAACTTGAATTCTTGAAGGAATTAGAGATTTTTTGCGAGTAGCAAAAAGTAAAAAAGCAATTGCACTAATTGTGGCAAGAACCATGTATAATGCAGAGTTGGTAAAGCTAATATCAAGAGACCCAAAGTGAAGATCAACGATCTTTTTAACTTCAAATTGAGTTAGTGGATTATGTTTTTCGTGAACTTCGCTGGACATTTAATCTAAAATTTTTTGTAATATAAAGCTTGATTTTATAGCGTCAAAAATCAAAGCTAGTAATTTATTAAAATATCACAAAAAAGTCAAGTCAATATGAATTTCGGTAAGCTATTCCTGCTTTTTTTAATTTTTGCTTTCAAGGCTAATGCTGAAAATTTTCAAGAGAATTTTCAAGATTGGACTGTTTTTAAAGCCAATGATGGCGGCGAAGTGTTATGTTATATGATTTCAACCCCGATAGCTCAAAGTAAAACAATCAAAAAAAGAGGTGATGCATTTTTAATTGTAACTAATGTTAAAAATGATGCTGATGAAATTAGTGCCTCTTCGGGCGTTTTATATAATGAAAAATCAGATGTTGAAATTTCTTTTGGTAAAAGAAAATATTATCTACTTCCTTATAAATCAAGGGCTTGGGCTTATGATAAAAATGATGATATTGAAATTATTAAACAAATGCAAAAACAGCCAGATATGATTATTAGTGCTAGTTCTGATGCTGATGAAAATATTAATGACACTTACTCCTTAGTAGGTTTTGCGCCGGCTTATATTAAAATGAAGAAGATTTGTAAAAATTAGATGGATAGTTTGATTTTCTATATAAAACAGGTGTTTCCACTTCTAATTGTGATATTTATTGCAGTTTTTTGTGCGATTTTATTATTTAGGCTGATTTTAACTTATTTGCTAAATAAGGCTTATAAAAAATATGAGGCTTTAAAAAGAGCTGCCAAAGAAAAATTTGCCTCAAAAAAGAAGCATTTCGATAAAGAAGATGAAGAGTTGATGAAGATTTTAGAGGGACTGCCAAAGGCTCATTCAGCTGAAAAAGAGAAGAGAAGATTGCTCAGCAGTCAAAGCGATAATTATGAATTGATGATTTCTAAAGAACAAGAGCAAGAGCGTAAAGAGCTTGCCGAGGTTAAAATTGTTGACATTGTAAAGCCGGTGGGGTTTTGGACATCGATGATTTTAGGACAAAAATTAACTTATCTAGTTAGTGCGGCGCAAATTCTTAACAAAAGAAGCCAAAGAGGTTTTTGGGTTAGTATGGTTGAGGCTAAAGAGCGCGCTGCAGGTAAGGAGAGGGGCAGGGGGCTGTGATTCACTTTTTTGATTTGGGGTAATTTTGCGTCCAGCAGATAGGTTAAATATAACTTTTTTCTTGACAATTAAAAAGAGGCGGTTAATAATTGATAAGACCGATGTTTATATGGGTCACACACCTTTTGCAGCTTCTTTTTAAAATTCCTTTTAAATCAACAGCAGTTTTTCTTTTGTTAATCTCTTTTTATTTTAAGTGGTCGCTTTTCTTTTTTAATCAATTCTTTTTATCAACCAAACAATAATCAAATGTCAAAACTTACCTTGCGCTATAACGCAGCAAATACAGCAACTCAAGAACAAAATGGTAATGCAGTTGAAGCACCAAAGCCAGCTGAAGCTCAAGTGGTAGAACAAAATGAAGTTAATCAAGTTCGCCAAGGACAGCGTCTTCACACTGGCGGTTTAATTAGTAGAGGAAATACGCCAAGTTCAACCAGTGCGCAAAGCACTCAAGTTAATAATACTCAAAATTCTGATGAATTAGAAGAAGATGAGCTCGAAGCAAAGCGCCGCGACGAAGCTGCTGGAAAAATCTTGGAATTAAAAACTTTAAAATCAAAATCAGCTGAAAGCTTGATAGACGTGGCTAAACAGCATGGTTTAGAAGATATTGGTGACTTTAATCGTCAAGATATTGTTTATCATATTTTAAAGAATTTTTCTGACCAAAATCCTGAAAATGTTATTATTGGTGAAGGTGTTTTGGAAGTTTTAGAAGATGGATTTGGTTTTCTTAGATCTTCTGAAAGCAATTATGTTGCGGGTTCGGACGATATTTATGTTTCTCCAAGTCAAATTAAAAGATTCGGACTTAGAACTGGCGATACTGTAAAAGGTCAAGTTCGCGCGCCAAAAAAAGGCGAAAGATATTTTGCTTTACTTAGAGTAAATGAAGTTAATTTCTGCTCTCCAGATAAAATTAGAAATAGAGTTTTGTTTGATGATTTAACCCCGCTTTATCCGCAAGAAAAATTGCGTCTTGAAGATGTAAAACCTCTTCATAATAATGATATTAGTGCCAGAGTTATTGATATGATTGCGCCACTTGGAAAAGGACAGCGCGCTATTATTGTGGCCCCGCCGCGCACAGGTAAAACTTCTTTGATGCAAAATATTGCTCATGCAATTACTAGTAATCATCCAGAAGTGATTTTGATTGTGCTTTTAATTGATGAACGTCCAGAAGAGGTTACTGATATGCTTAGAACCGTAAAGGGCGAAGTGGTTAGTTCAACTTTTGACGAGCCAGCAAGTAGGCACGTTCAATTAGCTGAAATTGTAA
>CALBSF010000140.1 GCA_937927795.1 uncultured Rickettsiales bacterium | reverse complement strand
TGAACAAAAAAGAATTGAAGGCAAAAGAAGTGTTCTTTCTGCAGAAGCTTTTGAAAAAGAAGCTAAAGCTTTCGAAACTAAAGTTAAAGAATTGCAATCTTCAATTGAAAGCAAACAAAATGTTTTAAATAAAGCATCTCTTGAAGCTCTAGGCAAGGTAAATGATGAAATCAAATCATCTCTTGAATCTATTGCTAAAGAAAAAGGCTTAGACATCATAGTTTACGCCGCTCAAAGCGCTTATTACAAAGATTCTATCGATGTAACTAATGAGGTTTTAAAAAACTTAAACAAAAAATTAACTAAACTTAAAGTTAAATTTTAGTTTTAAAAATTTAAAATTTTAAATTTAAAAAGCCGGATCTTTAAAAAAAGATCCGGCTTTTTTTATGGATGCCAAATTTGGGGGCATAATTAAAAAAATGGGACGGTAACTTATCCACGAACCCAAACCCAACCCGTCATCTCGAGCGCAGCGAGAGATCTCTGGCGGATAAACTCATGAGATCTCTCGCTGCGCTCGAGATGACAGTTTGGGTTTGGGTTTGGTTTCGGGTTTGAGTTTGGTTTCGGGTTTGGGTTCGTGGATAAGTTACCATCCCATTTTTTTAATTATGCCCTAATTCTCGATGTCAACCAATCCACCCTCGATGTCACACCTGAGCTTGTCGAAGTATGATTTTAAACTCCCTTAATTTACTTACAAATCTCTCTCATTCTAGCGTAAGCACGTGTTATGCCTTTTAGGGAATATTCATCAACTGCATAAGTTCCAAAAGCTGAATCGCTTCTAACTTTAATAACACCACCGCTTAATGCGGTTTGAATAATTTTTACATCTTGTGACCTAGTTTTTGTCCAAGCAAAATTTTTATCGGCGATTAATTTATGTTGATATCCATCAATTAAAACAAAAACTTCGCTATTTAATTTAAATTCAAAGCCCGCAGAAACACTAAATTCCTCGCTTCTATCTTTGGCAAAGCGTGTAATCATTAAATAGGGCTTTTGCCTAGCATTGTGATCAGAGCTTGTTTTAATTGGATAAGAAACGATATAGCATTTTTTTTCATCTTCATTTGTTTCATCAATTTCATAAACTTCCCATTGATAAAATGAACTATCCATTACTTGGCTAAAAGCTTTTGGGATAAAAAGAAAATTTAGAATTATAAAAAATATAATTTTATTCATCATTAAAACAGCCTAGATAAGGCGTAATTTAGAGTTGTAATAAGGGCGTTTTTTGCGAAAGAATCAGGAAAAATTTCTAAATTTTTCAATGCCATTTCCTTATAAAAAATAGCCTCTGACTTTGCTAAGTCTAAAGCGTGATATTTTTCAATCAATGATAAAATAGTTTTAAAATCATCATAATTTTTATCTGTAGCAATAAGATTTTTTGAAAATAAATCTGCAATTAAGGCTTTATCTTCATTACTAGCAGCTTTGTAAGTCAAAATAATTGGCAAAGTAACTTTACCTTCAAAAAAATCATTACCTAAATCTTTGCCCAAAGTTTGCTGATTAGAAGCATAATCTAAAATATCATCAACCATTTGAAAAACGATTCCTAAATTTTTTCCAAATTCACCAAGTCTAAAAATTTTATCTTCCAAAGCATTGTTTATCAAGGCTCCAGACTTACAAGCGGCCGAAAAAAGCACCGCAGTTTTGCCAAAAATAATTTCTAAATATTTTTCTTTACTCAAAGCAACATCACTGGAATTTTCAAGCTGCATCACTTCTCCATCAGCCATGATTGAAGATGATCGAGCCAATAAATCAAGAACCGTAAGATTTTCGCTTTTTACCATCAATTGAAAAGCAATCGAAAACAAATAATCACCAACTAAAATACTAGATTTATTATCCCAAATTGCATTAGCTGTTTTTTTGCCCCTTCTGACCTGACTAAAATCAACAACATCATCATGAAGTAAGGTTGCGGTATGAATCAGCTCAACCGCTGCCGCTAAATTATGAACCGGTTTTGTAGAAAATAAACTTGATGATAAAAAAAGCAAAATTGGGCGAATTCTTTTGCCGCCAGAAAGCAATAAATGTTGAGATATTTCTTTAATTAGAGGAGATTTTCCTTCTGCAAACTCTAAAATGATTTGATCGAGTTTTTTTAAATCGCCAGAAAGGTTTTTGATGATGTCTTCAAACTGCATTTTAATTACCACTACCCTGATAAAGCATCATAATTTTATTACGACATTCTTCAACTTTGGCTGATATCGTATTTAAAGCCTGCCTAGTTGATTCTATAACTTCTTTTGAGGCATTTCCTTTAACAAATTCAATATATTGCGCCGTAAGCTGATCTGCACATTCTTCAAGACGAACAACCACCTCTTCTACTATAGTAAATTGCTCAGTAGCCAATTTGTGAGAACTATCTTCAACCGCCCTAATTAAGCGATCTGCATAGCCATAATATTCAATTATGTCGTTATATAGCTGCTCTTGTTTTGAAGTTGCCATGACGTTACAATTCTTTATCTTTTAGAAGTTTTATTAAATCACTTTTCCCTAAAGCAAAATTACTTTGCACCCAAAGATCTCTAGTAATTTTTAATGATTTTCCAATATCCTCGCCTTCAAAGCCAAGCAAAATAAGGTCTTTAGCCTCTAATGGAAAATCTGATAATTGAAAATTATTTATAAATTTAAGTCTATCATCAAGCTTAGATAATTCAATAAAAGAAAAATTTTGTAAAGCATTTAATAAATAAAAATCATATATAAATTCTTTAGCTTGATTTGCCAAGAGCTTTCTAAGCTCTGCGTCTTTTAATAAAGTTTTATAAATTAAAGAATTTTCAAATAAAAATTCAAAATATTTTTTTTCTTTATTAGAAAAATTAAAATCATCAAAAAAGCTTTTTAAATTTAAATCTTTATTAAAAAATAAAATAAATAATTTTAAATGATCGCAAAGCTTTATTTGCAAGGCCCGCTCTATTTTAAATAACCTCTTAAAATTTGCAATTTCTAAATTATTAGAAAAAATTTCTGCGGCAATTTTATAATTTTCTAAATATTCAAAAAACCTGATTAGATCCTCGTCTTTAGCGGTTGCAAACATCTTAAAAACCTCACTTCTGATGCGATCTTTTGATAGGCTTTTTAAGTTACTTTTATTTTCTATACAGGCATTTAAGCCTTTTTCATCAAGGATTGCGGCGTAATTACAACTAAAACGAAAAAATCTTAAAATTCTTAAAAAATCTTCTTTAATCCTCAAATTAGCATCGCCAATGAACTTAACAACGCGATTTTCTAGGTCTTTTTTGCCTTGAAAATAATCGTAAATTTCACCATTTTTATCTAAATATAAAGCGTTAATAGTAAAATCTCTTCTTGAGGCATCAAAAATATAATCACTCACAAATTCAACTTCAGCGCGCCTTCCATCGCAATCGACATCTTTTCTTAAGGTTGTAATTTCAAAATTTTTATTATTTATAACTGCAATAACAGTACCAAATTTTACTCCAACTAAAATTGATCTAATTTTATGAGAATTTAATATTTCAATAATCTCCTGCGGCTTTAATTCTGTGGCAAAATCAAAATCATTAACTTTTTTACCCAATATCAAATCGCGCACCACGCCGCCAACCAGCCTGATTTTATCGCCGAAAATTTGAAAAATTATTTCTATCTCCTTAGGAAATTTAGCTAAATTGTTGCTATCCATTGTGTAATTTCATTTATAGCTCGATTAGAGTAAGCTGATTTGCGATCAGCCTTTTTAATTTTTTCTTCCAAATTTGCAAATAAACCAAAATTTACATTCATTGGTTGAAATAAGCTTCCGCCTTCATGCTCAACAGTAATATGGCAAAGCAGCGCACCAATTGCGGTTTTGTTGCTTGGCTTGGTAAGTGGCTTTTTATTAATTTCAAGATTAAGAAAAATACCCGCCAAAAGCCCCATTGCCGCTGATTCAACATATCCTTCAACGCCGGTAATTTGACCGGAAAATAAAATATTTGGCGATTTTTTAAAATGTAAAAATTCATCTAATAATTTTGGACTATTAATAAAACTATTACGATGAATGCCGCCAAGCCTTGCAAATTCTGCTTTTTGCAGCCCTGGAATTTTAGTAAAAATTCTTTGTTGTTCGTGATATTTTAATTTTGTTTGAAAACCAACAATATTATAAATTGTTCCCATTTTATTATCTTGACGAAGCTGCACAACAGCGTAAGGCTTGTGCGGCGAATTTGGATCTGTCAAACCAACTGGTTTCATAGGTCCAAAACGAAGGGTCTCAACGCCCCTTGATGCCATTACTTCAATTGGCAAACAACCATCAAAATATGGAGTATTTTTTTCCCATTCTTTAAATTCGGTTTTCTCGCCATTAATTAAATCATCAACAAATTCATAATATTGCTCTTTATTTAGAGGACAATTTATGTAATCCTTACCATCACCCTTATCATATCTTGACTGAAACCAAGCCCTAGAAAAATCAATTGATTCTTTATAAACAATTGGCGCAATTGCATCAAAAAAAGCCAAATTTTCTTCGCCACTATATTCTAAAATTGATTTACTTAATTCATCAGAAGTAAGTGGCCCAGTTGCAATAATATAAAGCTCATCTTGATTTACCGGAAGTTTAGAAATTTCCTTACGGCTAATTTTTACTTTCCCAGTTTTTAAAAGCTCATTTTCAATAAATTTTGAAAATCCTTCTCTATCAACGGCTAAAGCCGATCCAGCAGGAATTTTATTTTCATCAGCAGATCTCATTATCAAAGAATCAAGCAAACGCATCTCATGATGAAGCAGGCCAATAGCGGTTGAAACATCGTCGCTTCTAAGAGAATTTGAACAAACTAATTCTGCAAAATCTTTGGTTCGATGAGCAAAAGTTTTTCTTTGCTCATCGCGCATCTCAAAAATTTCAACTTCAATTCCCCTTTTAGCCAACTGCCAAGCCGCTTCACAGCCAGATAGCCCAGCACCAATTATATTAACTTTATTAAATTTCATCAAATAAATTTTGAATTGTGGTTGGTAAAAATGATGAAACTTTGTTGGTAGTAAATACCCCTTCTTTATCACCAGCTTTTTTTACATATTCGTAACGAATTCCAAATAAACCACCGCCATCACCTCCAGTTAGAACGCCACTTATAACCCCGCCAATTAAAGGAATTTTTCCTATGCCAAATAAATTATTTATCACAAAACCAGGAATTATCATGCCTTTAATTGCATAATTATCGCTCTTCAAATTCACAACTCCTTTGGCGGTAATTCCTATTTTATAATTATTAGCGATAAGAGAATTGATAGTTAAAGCATCTTTATTTACAGCAAAATCAAGCTTTAGCGAATCAAAGGTGGTTTTATTGTTTGAAAAAATTGTATCTTGAATTTTAGAAAATAGGTCATCTTTTGCTAATTTTTTTACTGTTTCAGATTCATAAAATGTGATTGGATTGTCGATTTTTACTTCTCCTGATAAATTTTGTTTACCTTCAACCATTTGATTTTGCGCCTTTATTTTAGCATTCCCAAGTGACACCACCTTAGAAATTCCAAAGGCTTCCGCTAAATAACCAATATTATTAATTGTACCGTTTAGATTAGCGATATTTTTTTGAGTATTTGTTAGACGAAGCGATATTGCGTTTGATTTAGAGTAAGAAGCGTTTGCAACCCCATCAAAACAAAAATTATTTTTACAATTTAAGAAGAAATATAGATTTCTAATTTTCTTATCACCAAGCAAATTAAGGTCATTAAGAACAATTTGAATTTGACTATTAGAAAATTTATTTGACGAAGATGAAGAAGAAAATATTTTTGAATCAAGTAAAGCAGCTAAATTTAAATATTTTCCTTTAATATTTAAATTTTGTTTTGAAGTTTTTTTATCCGCAACATAAAAAATATCATAATCATTTTTACCAAAATTATGATTTTTGATTTCAAGCTTTGTAATCATAAATGGCTCTAGATCAAAAACCACATCACCATAAATTTTTACCGCAGATATTTGTGAAATATTTTTTTTCCACAAAGAAATATTATTAATAGAAATTTTATTATTTAAAACCGATAAAATAAAATTTAAACCGCCTTCAAGCCCATCATCTTTGGTAACATCGAATTCTTTTAAATGAAGGCTGCTCTTGGTTAAATCTATTTTAGAAACAAAATCATTGCTGGTAAAATCTTTTTTTACATCAATTATCGCATCACCATTTAAATAAAGATTATCAATGCCACTTACTTTAGAATTAGCTGCACATAGTTTTGCAGTTTCTAGAATAAGTGATTCTGTCGTTACTTCCAAATTAGTTTTAATAATTACATGACTTCCAGGCAAATCTTTTATATGAAACCACAAATCATCACCATCAGCCAATTTGAATGTAATATATTCATTTTCTTTATTGCATGGATTTAAAACTGATACATTTGATATTCTTGGCTTGGCACAAATAGAAAATGAATTGCCTACAAGTTTGACTTGTGGAACTTACACAATGACATATCCCCCTTGGAGCAATTATAACATCAATGGAAAACCATATTGGTGGTATACTAAACGTGGTATAATTCCATCACGTGTGCCAACAAAAGAAATTGTTGTGTCATATATGCAAGAAATATCTTGTGTTACGATAACAGGAGAAAATTTGTTAAAATTTATCTCATTTAAAATTCAAAAAATTAAAAAAGGCGATTTTAGACAAACCGAAATCATCACGATGTGGAAAAGTTTGATTGATGTGGAAAAAGAATATACGATTATTAATTACGTTATTCAAATATCTTCCGGTGGATTCGTTAGATATTTCGGAAATTTGATGAAAGGAACTTGTTTAAATATCAATCGTTTGAGTTATTTGATTGACAAACAATAATAAAAATTTATTATTGTTTGTTTGTTATTAATAATTAAATTGATCAATTATAAATTAATTGACATGATTTTACGAACGAGAAACCAATTCATGTTCTCCGTGCGCAAAATCGCAACGAGCGCCGTATGTACAATCGCCATCGCGCTCCCAGTTGCGACACAACATTGTTTTGCGGTTAGGATTATGAGTGCGTGTTGCGGCGGTTGCAGATGTGGATGCTGATGCAGATGCTGTTGTAATATGGCTAAAATGACATTTATCACCAAATGGACAAGAACGATCACGTGCCCAATTGCGACACACAATGCGCTTCTCATCAAGCTTTGTGCTTGGCTTTGATGATGTCGTTGATCTTGGCGGCATGCGTGCAATTGTTGGTTTTGGCGCATGCACAGTTGCGGCGGACACTGTGGTTGTTGATCTTGGCATTTGTGATGCCCATGCTGACGATCTCAATTTTGATGCTGTCGCCGCGGCGGAGGCAAATGTTGTTGGTTTGATCGAAACATCAGGGGACGGTGGAGGAGGCGGCGGCATCACGCATACCTCATCGTCAAGATCGGAAGAGCGTC
>CALBSF010000139.1 GCA_937927795.1 uncultured Rickettsiales bacterium | reverse complement strand
TGGCTGTGGTGGTGGATTAATTTCAGAGCCATTTGCCCTTATGGGAAGCGATGTTACAGCAATTGATGCTTCAGCAAAAAATATTGAAGTTGCAAAAATTCATAGCCAAAAATCTGGTTTAAAAATTAATTATCAAAATTTATCTGCAGAAGAATTAGTAAAAACAGATGAAAAATTTGATGTGGTTTTTGCCTTAGAAATCATTGAACATGTTGCTGATGTTGAAGAATTTATTAAGGCTTGTAAAAATTTAGTTAAACCCGGTGGTTTAATTTTTATTGCCACAATTAATCGCACTTTAAAATCTTTAGCTTTTGCTAAAATAGCGGTGGAATATGTCTTGCGCTGGCTTCCCAAAGGAACCCATGACTGGAAAAAGTTTTTAAAACCATCAGAAATTGATAGAATTGCTCAAAATAATAATTTAAAGTTGCAAGAATTGCGCGGCTTTAAACTCAATATTTTAAACGATCAGTGGAGCGAAACTGACGATTTGAGTGTTAACTATATTGCTTTATATAAAAATGACTAATAATTCTTCTAATCAAATGTGGGGCGGGCGCTTTGAAAATAAACCTTCAAACCTAATGCAAGCAATCAATCAATCAATTAGTTTTGATAAAAAATTATATAAACAAGATATTTTTGGATCAAAAGCTCATGCTAAAATGCTTGGGGAAACTAAAATTATTTCGACGAGTGAAAGTGCTCAGATAATTCAAGGCTTAGATCAAATTTTACAAGAAATTGAATCAGGAAATTTTGAATTTAAAATTGAGCTTGAAGATATTCATATGAATATTGAAAATCGCTTAAAAGAAATAATTGGTGATGTGGCTGGAAAGCTTCACACCGCAAGGTCGCGCAATGATCAAGTTGCCCTTGATTTTCGTTTATTTATTCGTGATGAAATTGATGAAACTATTAAATTATTAATAAATTTAGAAAAAAATTTAGTAAAAAAATCTGAAGAAAATATTGATGCGATAATGCCTGGATTTACTCATTTACAGGTTGCGCAGCCCGTTCTTTTTTCTCATCATTTTTTAGCTTATTTTGAAATGTTTAAACGCGATATTTCTCGTTTAAATGATCTTTATAATCGACTCGATGAATGTCCGCTTGGCGCTTGTGCTTTGGCTGGAACATCTTTTGAAGTTGATCGCAAAATGACAGCCGAAAATCTTGGTTTTAGCGCCCCAACCAATAATTCGATGGATTCAGTTTCTGACCGTGATTTTGCAATTGAATTTTTATTTTGTTTATCACTTATAAACACTCATCTTTCAAGGCTTGCTGAAGAAATTGTGATTTGGATGAGTAAAGGTTTTGAATTTATTAAATTATCTGACGCCTTTACTTCTGGCAGTTCGATTATGCCGCAAAAGAAAAATCCTGACGCTGCAGAATTGATTCGCGGCAAAACTGGCAGAATTTATGGGTCATTATTTGCGCTTTTAACTACGATGAAAGGCCTTACTTTGACCTATTCTAAAGACATGCAAGAAGATAAAGAGGTGGTTTTTGATGCGGTTGATAATATTAAATTATGCCTTGAGGCAATGTCTGGCATGGTTTTAGATATGTCTTTAAATAAAGAAAATATGCTTAAGATGGCTAAAACTGGCTATTCAACTGCAACCGATTTAGCTGATTGGTTGGTAAAAAATTTAAAAATACCATTTCGCAGCGCCCATCATATCACTGGTCAAATTGTGAAATTAGCTGAAAATAAAGGTGTGGAATTGCATGAATTAGACTTAAAAGAAATGCAAAAAATTGAAGGAAAAATTTCTGCGGAAATTTTCACTATTTTAACAGTTGAAAGTTCGGTAAATAGTCGCTTGAGCTTTGGTGGAACTGCAAAAATTAGAGTTTTAGAGCAAATTGAAAAAGCTAAAGAATTTTTAAATTTTTAAATGAAAATATTTTTGATTATTTTTTTGTTGGTAACTGGCCTTAGCGGCTGCGGCAAAAACGGTAACTTAAGCCATGAAGGTGAAGATCAAAGACCAAAATTTGATGGATTTTATGATGAAGAATAATTAACTAGAAAATGGAGCGGGCGAAGGGACTTGAACCCTCGACATCAACCTTGGCAAGGTTGCACTCTACCACTGAGCTACGCCCGCAAAAGAATAGCAAATAAAGTAAGATTTAGAGATTCTAATCAAAGGAAAAATAAATTGCAATCATTATTGATAAGCGATAGATTAATTACATATGCTACAAAACCTTTATTTAAGCTGCCTTACCTTATGAAAAAATTATTTTTAACTGCAATTTTAATTTTAGCAACTTCTTGCGTTGAAACTGTAATTGTTGGCTCTGCTGTAACTGGAACATTGGTTATTAGAGACAAAACCATGGAAAATACTAAAAGTGATATATCAATATCAACCGAACTTGGAGTAAAGTTTTTGGAAAATGGTTTAAAAAATCCTGGAAATTCTATTGATGTAACTGTTAATGAAGGCAGAGTTTTATTGACTGGATTAGTTAGAAATCCCGATAAAGCAACTCTTGCCGGCGAAATTGCGTGGAAAGTTTCTGGAGTAAAAGAAGTTATAGATGAAGTTCAATTATCTCAAAGCGATCATATTCGCCCAAGAGATATAACAAATGCTGCTGCTGATTATTTAATAACCGCTCAAATTGAAGCTAAATTATTATTTAGCAAAAGAATTACTTCGGTAAATTATCAAATTACAACTGTGGCGGGAACTGTTTATTTGCTTGGTGTTGCAAATAGCGATGAAGAATTGCAAAAAGTTTCTTCAATTATATCAAAAAACAGAGGCGTTAAAAAAGTGGTTAATCATGCAATTTTAATTGGTGATGCAAGAAGAAGATAACTCAGTCATTACCTTTGGATGCCGTTTAAATGCTTATGAATCTGAAGCGATAAAAAAAGCATTACAAGATTCTGGTGAAAAAAATCTAATTGTTTTTAATAGTTGCGCCGTTACCGCTCAAGCTGAAAGACAGCTTCGTCAGGCGGTTCGTAAGGCAAAAAAAGAAAATCCTGAGGCTAAAATTGTTGTTACTGGTTGCGCTGCGCAGATTGATCCAAATAAATATGCTAAAATGCCTGAAGTTGATTTGGTGCTTGGAAATATTGAAAAATCTAAGGCGCAAAGTTATAAAATATCAACCTCTTTAAATGTCTCAAACTTGGCTCAAGAGTCTACAAATAAAGACTTGGAAACAAATCATAAAGATCAAATTTTTTTCAAAAATAAAAAATCAAATGAACTTTTTTTAGAATCAAACGAGACTTCTAAAATTAAGGTTAATGACATAATGTCAATTAAAGAAACCGCGCCTCAGCTGGTTTCTTATTTTGAAAATAGAACTCGTGCTTTTTTAGAAATTCAAAATGGCTGTAATCATCGCTGCACTTTTTGTATTATTCCATTTGGCCGCGGTAATAGCCGTTCGGTGAGCTTTGGCGAGATTGCAAATCAAGTTAAAAAAATGGTTGATTTGGGTCATAAAGAAATCGTTTTAACTGGAGTAGATATTTCTGATTATGGTAAAGATTTGGCGGCGCCAATTACTTTATCACAAATGATTAAAAGGCTGTTAAATTTGGTTCCCGAGCTTCCAAGGCTTAGACTTTCTTCAATTGATGTTGCAGAAATTGATGATGGAATTTTAGATTTACTTACCAATGAGCCAAGATTCATGCCTTATCTTCATTTAAGCGTTCAGTCGGGAGATGATTTGATTTTAAAAAGGATGAAGCGAAGACATAATCGAAATCAGGTTTTAGAATTTTGTCAAAAGGTTAGAAAATTAAGGCCGGACGTTACTTTTGGCTGTGATATAATTGCGGGCTTTCCAACTGAAAGTGATGAGATGTTTTTAAATTCACTAAATTTAATTAAAGAAGCGGGAATAATTTTTACTCATATTTTTCCTTATTCAAAACGCGATGGAACTCCGGCTGCCTTGATGCCGCAGGTTAAAGGAGATATTATAAAAAAACGCGCTGCGCTTTTAAGAAAGGCTGGTGAAGAAGAGTTACACAAATACTTAAAAACACAAATAAGTAAAAACTTAAAAGTTATTGTAGAGAAAGATGGTTTTGGTAAATCGGAGAATTTTTTAGATGTTAAGTTAAGTGGTGAATATATGGTTGGGCAGATTGCTGAAGTTGAGATTTACAGCGCTGAGCAGGATTATTTAGTAGCTTCTTAAATGATATGAAATTATCAAACTACCACTTGTTTCATTTTTGGAAAACTATTTTAAAAAACATGGCTCTTTAAAATTTCTTTACTAATCTTCTATCAACAACGCCTACCAGAGTTTATTTATCAAACAAAACATCTTGAATTAAAATTTATATGCATAGCGATTCACAACGAACAATAATAGAGCATTTTAATAATCTGTTAAAAGCAACAGAGTCAAAGAATACCCAAGAAACTAAATATTTGTTATTTGCCGACGAAGTCATTAGATCAGAACTCGCATCCGGAACTAAACTTTCTGAGATAATAAAAATAGCTGCGCATGATCATATTTATCAAATCGCTTTAAATAAGAATCCAGATAACTATAAAAATCTAATTTCTATAAATGGTTATTTAGACAAGGCTCTTTCATTTGCAAATAAGTTTGAAGATCTCGATCCACAAACTGTGCTTGGAGAGATTCTAAGTGAGAATATTATGGGTAGTGGGTATAAATGCCTAGAAGTATTAAATAGTTCAAGATTCTTTCCTGGCTTATCGGATAAAGTGCATGATTACCTTGAGCCAGACTCAGATGATGATGTTGGAATTGATGATCCAGAAGAAAATATTGAATTAACGAATGTTGTATTTGGTAAGTTTAAAGAAGTTATAGAGACTTTTTCCAAGGGCGTTGTTGACGCTTTAAAACAATCTCCAGCTCAAACAAGCAATGCTTCTTTTCGCGATACAAGGGATAGAGAAATTGCATCAACCACCCCACCATCCCCATCAACTTCTCCAAGTGCTGGACCAAGTAAAAAAACTATTGACGCCAGAATGTTAGCTGCAGCTTTAGCAAGATCTGGACACGGTGGAGGCAGTGGAGCAGCTAGTGGTAGCTGGTAAGTTTTATAAAAAACACAGCAATTATATTTTTTTAAAATCGGGGCGATTTTTGTTGGTTTTTTCTATTGCTTGATTAAGTCTCCAATCTTTGATTTTTTGGTGGTTTCCTGAAATTAGAACTTCTGGAACATCTTTATTTCTCCATTTGGCCGGTCTTGTGTAATGTGGATATTCTAGTAGGTTTGTGTAATTTTTATTTTCTTCAAAACAAAAAGATTCCTCGCTTAGTGATTCTTGGGCTCCTAGCACTCCTTCTACATTTCTTAAAATTGCATCAATAAATACGAAAGCTGCGATTTCGCCGCCCGATAAAACATAATCGCCAATTGAATATTCTTCGATTTGAAATTCTTCAATCACCCTGTTATCAATGCCTTCATAGCGCCCACAAATAATTCCAATTTCACTTTCTTTGGCTAATTCTTGCGCAATTTTTTGAGTAAATTTTTTGCCGCTTGCTGAAAGATAAATTATTTTTTTAGTGAAATTTTTTTCAATTGCATCAGCTAAAATATCAGGTTTTAAAACCATTCCAGCACCGCCGCCGTAAGGAATATCGTCAACTGTTTTTCTTTTATCTGTCGCATAATCTCTAATGTCAATTGCGCGCAATTGCCATAATTTTTTTTCTAAGGCAATGCCCGTAATCGATACAGATAGTGGGCCGGGGAACATTTCGGGAAATAAAGTAAAAATTTTAAAATTCATCGCAGTTTAATTTTATCGTAAATATTTAATAACCTAACTTTGTCAATTTTAGTATATTTTTGCGTGGTTGAAAGACTTTGATGACCAAGCAAATCTTGAATCGCCCTAAGGTCGCAACCACTTTCCAAAAGGTGAGTTGCAAAAGAATGGCGAAAAGAATGGGGCGTAATATTTTCAGATAAATTTAAATCGCGGCGAATATTTTGTATTAATTTATTAAATTCTTGCCGCAAATATTTCTTGCCATTTTTACTAAAAAAAATTGATTGATCAGATTCTATTTTAAATGGACAAACTTTCAAATAATCATTGATTCTACTTAATACAATTGGCAAAAGCGGAACCATTCTTTGTTTTTTGCCCTTACCTTCAATAATTAAAAATTGTGAATTTTCTAAAGATTTTTTGCTTATTTGTAAACTTTCTGAAATCCTTAATCCGCAGCCGTAAATCAAGGTTAGCAAAGCTTCATCTCTTTTAATTTGCCAAATTTCTTGATGATATTGATTTAGCTTGGAAAAAATTTTATTTATATCAATTACATCTACTGATTTAGGCAGTGTTTTGGCTATTTTTGGGGTTTTTATTTTAAAAATTTCATCATTTTTTATTAGATTATTTTTATGCCAAAATAAAAATAATGATCTTAAAGCGGCTAAACATCTGGCGTTAGAGGAATTTACATGATTTTCTAATCTTTGGGCCAAGAAATTTCTAAAATCATAAATTGTTAAGTTTTCAAGGTCGCTTTTACTTACTATTCTAGCTTGCGCTTGAAAAAGAAAATTAATAAAATAAGTGATATCTATTTTGTATGAAGACAAGGTGTTTGGTGAGTATTTTTTTTCTATTTCCAAAAAATTTAGGAATTTTAGAACTAAATTTTTTACCTCTTTGTCATATATTATCTTATCTTGATTGGTCATATTCAACACTAAACAAAAAAAATTTTAATGGATTATAAGATAAAAATAAAAAATATCGACAATAATTGCGAGATTGTGAAGCTTTGTGATGATGCTAATGGATTTGTTTTGGCGAAGATTTTAGAGAATTCTGGTCAAAAAAATATGGTGGTGATTTTAGAAAATGCTGCTGATATTGATTCGATGATGA
>CALBSF010000138.1 GCA_937927795.1 uncultured Rickettsiales bacterium | reverse complement strand
ATTTTAAGAAAATCATAAATAATTTAAAATATCAAGAGATTTAGAATTTGGTATATAATAACCTTTGCAACAGCGTCTATTGCTCACAAAAATCTTCATCGCGATTATTGCATTTAGCCGCTAAATCGCTGTTACAATATTTACATAAAGATTCTTTTTTATTAATAATAATTTTATTTTTTTGAGTAGAAATTTCCCCTTCTTCTTTTAACTTTTGTAAAGTGCGAGACAGAGTTTCTGGCTTAATTCCAAGATAAGAAGCGATTAATGATTTTTCATATTTTAGATCGATATTATTGAGTCTATCGCCATTTTGAAAAGAATTTTCTAATAAAAATTGTCCCAATTTTTCTTTTGCACTTGCTAGCTTTAGCTGAATTATTTGGTTAATTAATTTTTTATTTTGCATGGTTTCGCTAAGTAAAAAATTATAAGCTAAAATATTATTTTCTCTAATGACTTTTCTTATTTCTTCAATTGGAATTGACAATGTTTCACATTTCTCAATAGCGATAGCATCGCATAAAGCAATATCTGTAAAAACATCAAAAATATAATCTTGTTTTTGTGTAATTTTTACAACCGCTTCTTCACCTTCAAAATTAACCGTAGATAGCTTTACTGCGCCTTCAATAATTATATGAAAGAAATTTATTTTATCATCTTTTATAAATAAATTTTTTTCTTTTGCATGATTATTAATTTTTGCATTCTTTAATAATTGCTGCAGTGCGCCATTTTCTATATTATTAAATAGCTTGATTTTGTTGATGCGTTCAATGTTTTTATTCATTTTAATTTTTTTTCTTCGCTTGACCTAAGTCAATTACAATAAATTGATTTTTGCTAATTTGTTTTGCCGTGGATTAATGTTGTTTGATATTGTTATGACGGGCTGTCTTATGCTTGTCATAACAATAATCCACATAAAACCTTAAAATATTATTTTATGAAAACTAAATTAGCTTCGATTTTTGTTTTAGCAACATTACTAAGCGCAAATGCGCAGAATGCTTTCGCTAAAGAGCAAAAAAATTATGATTGGATTATAAGGGGCAGGGCGCTTTATGTCAAAACAGATATTAAAAGTAGTGTTTCAGGCCTTGGTGGCGGGGTTGCAACCTCTTCAGATCAAGTTCCGGAGCTTGATTTTACTCGTTTTTTTACTCCAAATATTGCTGCAGAGTTGATTCTAGCAACAACCAAACATGATGTAAATTTAAGAGGATCGGGCGCTTTATCAAATCAAAAGCTTGGCTCGGTTAATTTATTGCCACCAACCCTTACTTTACAATATCACGTAAATCCAACTGGAAAAATTAGACCTTATTTTGGTGCGGGTTTAAATTATACTTTCTTTTATGGCTCTAAAAATGCAGGAGTTGTTGATAAAGTAAAATATAAAGATAATCTTGGATATGCGCTGCAGGTTGGTTTTGATTATATGATCGATGATCGTTTTGGCGTCAATTTCGATGTTAAAAAAATATTCTTAAAAACAACTGCGCAAATAAATGACGCCTATACCGCAAAAGTAAGGTTAGATCCTTGGTTGATTGGTGCGGGTATGTCTTATCGCTTTTAAAAAAATATATGCACGGATTAATTGCGCTTTATCTAGGCTATGTAATTTATCTGGTCATATATTTTTGCCACAAAAAACCCGATTTTATATCCAAAAAAATTACAATTTTTTTGGGTATAAAATTAATTATTTTAACCATTTTATATTTTTTCTTCTTCAGCCACAAAATGACTAAAGAAGAAAGGAAAGAAAATTTAGAACAAATAATTTTTATAAAAAAATAATATGGAATTTGGTTTAGTTGAAGCTTCGAGACTGCAATTTGCAGTTACTGCAATTTATCATTTTTTATTTGTGCCACTAACCCTTGGGCTAGCGGTTATTTTGGCAATTATGGAAAGTGTTTATGTAATGAGCGGCAAAGAAATTTGGCGCGATATTACTAAATTTTGGGGAAAGCTTTTTGCAATTAATTTTGCGATGGGAGTTGCAACCGGAATCACTATGGAATTTCAATTTGGAACTAATTGGGCTTACTATTCTCACTATGTTGGCGATATATTTGGCGTGCCTTTAGCAATAGAAGGTTTGATGGCATTTTTCTTAGAATCAACCTTTGTTGGAATGTTTTTATTTGGCTGGAATAAATTAAGTAAGGCAAAACATTTGATGGTTACTTATTTAATGGCAATTGGAACTAATCTTTCGGCGCTATGGATTTTAATTGCAAATGGTTGGATGCAAAATCCAATTGGCGCTAAATTCAATGCTGAAACTATGCGTATGGAATTAGATTCGTTTCAAAAAATATTTTTTAACGATGTGGCTCAAGCAAAATTTGTTCACACAATTAGTGCTGGATATGTTACAGGAGCGATGTTTGTGTTGTCGGTAAGTTGCTATTACCTACTTAAAAAAACTAATATACAAATTGCTAGGCGCTCAATTATCGTTGCCTCTTCATTTGGATTGTTAGCAGCATTATCAGTTGTGGTTTTAGGTGATGAAAGTGGTTATTCAACCAACACTAATCAAAAAATGAAATTAGCGGCAATGGAAGGAATGTGGGAAACGCAAAAAGCTCCCGCTGATTTAACTTTAATTGCAATTCCAGATCAAAAAAATCAAGTAAATCATTTCGAGGTAAAAATTCCATACGCCCTTGGTTTAATTGCCACCAGATCATATAAAAAAGAAGTTCCGGGAATTAAAAATCTAGTAGAAATTTCTGATGCCAGAATCAGAAATGGACTTGTACAATATATGGTTTTAAAAAATTTAAGAAATAAAACTAGTCAAAATCAAGAGCAAGATAAAATTTTCTTAAAAGATAATTATCAAGATATTGGTTATGCATTATTACTAAAAAAATATCGTCCTGACATTGAAAATGCCAGCGAAGAAGAAATTATGGTTGCCGCAAATGACACAATTCCTCACGTAGCGCCGCTATTTTACGGCTTTAGAATCATGGTTGGCTTAGGATTATTTTTTATAGTTTTATTTGCCACAACTTTTTATCAAATGAATATAAAAAGAAATTTCAATAAAAAGTTTTTATTAACGCTATGTTTATTTTCTCTGCCACTGCCATGGATCGCCGCTGAGCTTGGTTGGTTCGTTGCTGAATATGGCAGACAGCCATGGGTGATTGAAGGAATTTTACCAACTTTTTTAGGCGTGTCGTCAGTGTCAAAATATAATGTATTTGCAAGCCTTGCTGGCTTTATAATTCTTTACACAATTTTGTTAGTGGTTGATTTATACCTAATGATTAAATACATAAAAATCGGGCCAAATGGTTTGCTTGAGAATAAATATTAAATTTAAAAATCTATGCTAGAATTTTTTGATTACGAAATGTTAAGAATCATCTGGTGGTTACTGCTAGGAGTTCTTCTAATCGGCTTTGCGATAATGGATGGTTTTGATTTGGGAGTTGGAATCTTGCTACCATTCGTTGCTAAAAACGACATACAGCGACGCATCGTTATCAACTCGGTCGGACCAGTTTGGGACGGTAATCAAGTTTGGCTAATACTAGGCGCAGGAGCAATTTTTGCCGCTTGGCCACATGTGTACGCGGTAAGTTTTTCCGGCTTTTATTTTGCCATGCTTTTAGTATTGCTAGCATTAATCTTACGCCCCGTGGGTTTTGACTATCGAAATAAAATCGACAATAAAGTTTGGAGACAAACATGGGATGTTTGTTTATTCATTGCCGGCTTCGTTCCATCGCTAGTTTTCGGCGTTGCCATCGGCAATGTTTTGCAAGGTGTTGCTTTTAGTTTTAACGATTTCATGGTCATTGAAAATGAAATAAAATTTTTCTCACTATTTTCACCATTTTGTCTAATTTGCGGCTTGTTAAGTGTGGTAATGTTAACTTGCCACGGAGCCACTTATTTAGCTATTAAAACCGAAGGAGAAATTTTACAAAGAGTAAAAATAGTCTTAAAAATATTTCCATTTTTAACCATAATTTTATTTGCAATTGGTGGAATATTTTTACAATTCATTCCTTGCTATAAAATTGTAAGTTTTGCTGGAAGCCTTGCCCAGTCTAATCCGCTAGCAAAAGAAGTAATAATGCAAAAAGGATGTTGGTATAATAATTACAACCAATATTCATGGATGATTATTGCGCCAGCATTAGCATTTATCGCTCAATTTTTCACTCTAATTTTTTCTTACAAAAATCTTTTCGGCAAAGCTTTTATCAGTAGTGCCCTTGGAATATTTGGCATAATTGCAACTGTTGGTCTAACTATGTTTCCTTTTATATTGCCATCAAGCCTTAACCCAAGCGCTTCTCTAACCGTTTGGGACGCCTCAAGCAGTGAATTTACTTTAACGGTAATGCTTATTGCAGCATTAATTTTTGTGCCAATCATTTTAGCTTACACCTCTTGGGTCTTTGTGGTTCTAAAAGGAAAAGTAACTGAAAAAGACATTAAAAAAGACTCTAAATTTTTATATTAATCATATGTGGTATTTTGCTTGGATTTTAGGAACTGCTTTGGCAATTTCTTTTGGAATTTTAAATGCCTTATGGCATGAAATAAACGACAAGCCTTGTGAAAACGCTTGTAAAGACTGTAAGTGCGAGTAACTGGCGATGGATTTTTCTTCTCTAATTTTAAAATATGATAAGCAAATTCCTCGCTATACCAGCTATCCAACCGCGCCACATTTTAATTTAGAAATCAATTCAGATATTCATAAATCTTGGTTAAAAGATTTGCCTGAAGATGAAAATCTTTCACTTTATTTTCACATTCCTTTTTGTAATCAACTTTGTTGGTATTGCGGTTGCTACACCAAAGCCACGCAGCGTTATGCGCCAGTTGAAGATTATGTTCATATTTTAGCTAGAGAAATAAAAATAGTTAAAAATTTATTGAAAAAAAATCATCAAATTTCTCACATTCATTTTGGCGGCGGATCGCCGACAATTCTAATTCCTCAAACTTTTGAATTTTTAATAAATTTAATAAAACAAGAATTTAAAATTACTAAAAACGCCGAAATCGCAATTGAGGTTGATCCTAGAAACATCAATGAAGAAAAGGTTGCAACTTACGCTAAAGCTGGAATTAACAGGGTTAGCATTGGTGTGCAAGATTTTAATTTGGAAGTTCAAAAAGCAATCAATCGCGAGCAATCATTTGAGGTGGTTTATGACTGCATCAAACTTTTTAGAAAATATAATATTAATGACATCAATCTTGATTTAATTTACGGCCTGCCAAAGCAAACTTTAGAGATGATACAAAGAAATATCGACTATTCACTTTTGCTAGAGCCATCAAGAATCGCGCTATTTTCTTACGCCCATGTTCAATGGATGAAAAAACATATGCGTCTAATTGATGAAAAAGATTTGCCAAGCGCAAAAGTAAAAATAAATATGTATGAAAAAGCTGCGAATATGCTTGAAAAATCAGGCTACAAAGCAATCGGCTTAGATCATTTTGCTAAAGAAAATAATGAAATGTTTTTAGCAATAAAAGATAAAAAACTAAAAAGAAATTTTCAAGGATATAGCACCGACAAAGCAAGTTCAATCATAGGTTTTGGTGCATCATCAATTAGCTATTTACCAAATGGATATATTCAAAACACTTTAGATTTTGAAGAATATAAAAAAGAAATTCTAAACGAAAAATTACCAACTAAAAAAGGCATTAAAATCAAACAAGAAGACAAAATTCGCAAAGAAATAATCGATCAAATAATGTGTTTTTTGGAAGTGGACTTAAACGAAATCCAAAAAAAATTCAACCTAAAACCAGATCATTTCATCAATGAAATCAAGGCTTTTAAAGAATTGCAAAAAGACAACCTAGTAAAAATAAAAAACCAAAAAATCACAATCAACCCAAAAACAAGACAAATAGCCAGAGTAGCCAGCAGCATCTTTGATGAATACCTAAAAGCTGACAACAAAAAACACTCAAAAATTTCTTGATTATTTTTCTCCCATCAAATATTCCACAATCCCACTTTCCCACTTTCCTACTTTCCCACTTTACTTTAAAAATAAAAGCAAATAACATAAACAAAAATAAAAACAAAAATTAATAAAATATGAGTGCAATTACATATAAAAGCCTAAGAGCTGATAATAAGGGCAGGGTTTGTTTGGGAAGTTTAATAATGGAAGGAATTGATAGTTTTCATGCTTATGTGGATAAGAAAAACCGTATAATTCTTGAGCCTTATGCTGAAATTCCAGCTCGTGAACTTTGGATTCATAAAAATAAAAAACAGCTCAATTCAGTTAAAAAAGGATTAAAGCAATCGGCGCAAGGAAAAGTAAAATCACTGGGCAGTTTCTCAAAACATCTTGATTAAAAAACCACAATGCAATTTCATCTGCTTTTCACCGACGAGGCAATTAAACAGCTAAATAACCTTAAGAAAAACGCATCCTTAGCAAAGAGATATAAGGCCGTTTTAAAATCTTTGGCATATTTAGAAAGTAATCCCAAGCACCCAAGTCTCAATACCCACAAATATTCATCCTTAAGTGGCCTAAACGGAGAAGAAATTTTTGAAGCCTACGCTGAAAACCACACCCCCGCAGCCTACAGAATATTTTGGCATTATGGTAATAAAAAAAATTCGATCACAATCGTGGCAATCACGGCGCATCCTTGAAGGAAAGGGGTCATCCAATAATGCCAATTCTGAGTAGGGCGGGTTTTGTAACTCTGCCTTAATGTTCATAGCCCCCCAATCTAAATCATAAAAAAATCATAAATGCCCCCACAAACAAATTTGCTTTAAATTTTTTAGTTTGTAATTACAATGAAAAAATGTCCATAATTTCTATTTTATCAACAATAAGACACGCCATTAGGCATTGTTTTTTTAAGCTAAGCGCTATTGCGGCTTTTGTTAGTTTAATTTTGTTTCTTATTTATTCGTGGGGTTCGTTTCAAATGAAAGGTTCAATAAATCCAAGTAATGTTAGATGGCAATATTTTTTCTTAGATAAAGAAAGTGGAAAAATTATTACCCAAACTGATATTCCTGAAGGTAAAAAAACAATAGCTATAATAAATGGCGCAACTTTTTCTTATCCTAAATCTGAAACCCCAAAGTTGTTAAAGAAAAATATCGCCAGAATTCTCACGCCAGAAAATGCCGATTTATGCGTCGCCCTTCCTTACGAAGATCTTGCGATAATGCAGAAATATTATGGAAAAACAGAATTTGTTGATAAAAAGACTGGTGAAAGAGTGGAAGATGTTTATGTAACATTAAGAATGCATGATGATCTAGCTCAAGGAAATGATAACTTTTTAAAGCATGAATCAAGATTTGAAGGAACGATGCCTGCCAAAGAGGGCGCTGAACAATTGGCTAGCGCAATTGAAAATGGTTATGATATTTGGAGTTATAATAGTGGCGGAAACAGCTTGGCGCCTAAATTAGAATTATGTGAAGAATATTTTGCTAAGAATTTTGATCGTCTGCGCCACGAAGGAAAACTCACAAGAAAAATAAAATATATTGGTTTTTCTAACCTAACAACAATGGCTTTTCATCTAAGAGGTTTGGTGGATTATGCTATGGGCTATGGTGTGGCTTATTCATTTGACAGAATAGATAGATATCCTGAAGATGATACGGAAAAATCTTTACGCAGACAGGTTTCTGATCTCTTACGTGTCTTTAAAGGAGAAGATGTTGCGGTAACAAGAAATTTTAAAGCTAGTGATATAGTAAATTTTAGTGCAGCTAAAGCTAGATATGAAGAAGCTGTAAAATTGGGTGCGCCAATAAATCATTTAGCGGTTTGGTTAGGTCAATTAGTTCCAGTTACCATGGCAAAGTTACCAAAATTTAGCCCTGATGAAAAAATTATTCTTGAACTTGAATATATGCAAGAAGCGCATAAAGGATATGAAGCAGCTTCGATAGTGGAGCGTTTTTTTAAAAGTGGCGCCATAAAAGCAGAAAATATTTTATTTATCGCGCTGGGTGATTTTATTAATTATTTTCACGACTGCATTCCAAGAGAAAATGGACTCATTCCTGCTTACGAAACCTTGCTAGATAAAGATCAAGAGCAAATTAGAGAATTTACTAAAAGTTATGATCTTAAAGTAAATAACGCTTATATAAATTTGGTAAATGAACGTTCTATACAAGTAATGGCAGAAGTAACGGTGGTTGCTTATAAATATGGAGTTCCAGTAATTCCAGGCGGTGAGCGAAGAGTGGGGCATGGAAAATATTCTCAACTTGCGCCAAGCGCAGTAGTAAATTTAAAATTTGATGAAGCAACATTATCAGTAACAGAAACTTCTCTTTTAAAAGCCGCTGTGGAAGTTAACAGGGATTTAATTGTTGGTCCGCGTAAAATGATAAAGCATGATGGTTTAGCTATTGCTGAAAAGTCTGACCCAGCATTGTTGAAAAAAATTGATGAAGCAAAAATAATGCCACTTGTTGAATCAACCATATCTCTTACCGCTGAAGAAGATGTAGTAATTGGCATGCCAATAGATTTAGCCACGCTTGATTCTAGTCAGATTGAAGGTAAGGGGGTTGTAGTTTATCTTCCTATGGTAGACGGTTCCCACTCTTCTTCCGAACAATTTAATGCATTCCAGCTTTCAGAAAATTATAAAAAAGCAAAATTTGTTATTCTGTTATCGCGCTTTCCAGAGTCTTATAAGGCGGACGAAGAAAGATCAATTACCAATCGCAACGATAATTATCGCAAATTAATTGCAGATTTAAGGCAAGAAGGTGAGTCAAATCCAGCGGTATTTATCAGCAGAATTTCTATAGAAATTGATAATTTCGAGCCGTTTTTTCATAAGATTGATTTGAATAAAATGCTTTCATCAAACACCTTAACCAAGGCAGAGGCTGTAAAAATGCAGAGAAGCGTAGTGAGTCGTTTGTGAATCTTAGCCGCCCATATACCAAAAAGACAAAGTAAAAAAGTGTTAATAGAATTGTAGTTTGGTATAAATTAATTTATTGAGGTTGTTTTATGAGTATCGATAGATTTATTATTGGCTTTGCAGGTGCCATGGTTCTAATTGGAACCTTGCTTGGCATGTTTGTAAGTGAAAAATTTTTATATCTAAGCCTTTTTATTGGTTTTATGCTTTTTCAATCTGCAATTACTAAATTTTGTCCAATGGCATGGATTGTAAAAAAACTTGGTTTTCAAAGTAAAAACTTCTTCTAAATGAAAAATTTCTTAAGCAAAATAATTATTTTTTCTTGTTTATTTAACAGTGCGGCAAGCGCCAAAGATGTTGCGATAAATGATGTTTTAAGTGAGATATTAAAAAATTCTAATGCTAAAAAATCATCGCAATATTCGTTAAAAGCCTCGGAAGGTGAGGTTAGTAAAGCTCAAAAGCACTGGCTTCCAATGCTTTACATAGATTCTTCAATTTATGAAACAAATGATCCAACCAAAACTTTCATGGGTAATTTATATCAAAAATCAATTAGAGCTGCTGATTTTGATCCAAATACAATAAATAAAACTGCTAATGGTCAATATTCAAAATCTTCGCTCGGTGTTAATTTACCGCTTTATCAAGGTGGCTCTGGAATTGCTTATAATGAGATGGCAAAAAATATTGTTGTTTCAAAAAAATATGATGTAAAGCAAGTTGAGTTAGATCAATATTCTTACGCCGCCGCAACTTATATAGCTTTAGTAAGTTTAAAAGAACAAAAAATCAAATTAGAAAAAATCGCTAAAAATATTGATGAGATTTTAAAAAAATATGCACTGCGTGATAAAAAAAATCAGGTGGGCTATTCAGGATTATTGATTTTAGAGGCTTCGCAGAATAAGACCAAAAGTTTTATTATTGATAATGAAGAAAAAACCAAGGCGCTTTATGCGATTTTAAAAGAGATGGGATTTGAAAGTGAAATTATTTGGACGGTTAGAGATTTTCCGCTTGGCGATTATATAAATAAATATTTGAAGTTTGATGTGGCGCAAGATTCTTCTTTTAAAACTTCGGCACTAAAAGCCAAAGTTGATGCTGATAAAAGTAAAGAAAAAATTGATAATGCCAAAAATTTGCCGCAATTAAATTTATTTGCTGAGAATTATGTTTTTAACGGCAATAGATCGTCGCAAAATGGCTATACTGCGGGCGTTAATTTGCGTTGGAATTTCTTTGATCCTTTTAGCTATAATAATGGCTCAATTGCATCAGATAATAGTAGCGCTTCTAAGTATGAATATTTGGCGCAGCAGCAAAATGAAAAAGCTGAAATTGAATATCTAAACTCACAAATTAATTCGCTTAATGAGGCAGTAAACCTTGCGAATAAAAATGACGAATTAATGTTGAAAAATGTTTCGCTGTCAAAAGAATTATTTAAAAGTGGCGCCATTACCGCGTCAAATCTATCTGATGCGATCATGAAATATCTCGATAATTTTGTTTATCTTTCTAATGCGCAAATGCAGATGATTGATCTATATTCTAAAAAAGCTTCTAAACAAAAAATTGATATTAATGATGCAATTAGAAAATAAAAAACACGGTCTTGTTGGATCGCTTTCAAACTACTTCCTGCTTAATTCTAAGCTCACTTTAATTATTGTGATAGTTAGCATTTTGCTAGGATTTTTTTCGGTGATTTTTATTGCTAAAGAAGAAGAGCCGCAAATTGTGGTTCCGATGATTGATATTACAACTCCTGCGCTGGGCTTGTCTGCTAAAGAAGTTGAAAGAGAAGTGACTGAAGTAATTGAGCGTGCAATGTGGGGAATTTCTGGCGTTGAATATATTTACTCACAAAGCGCCAAACATCAAAGCCTTGTAACGGTTCGCTTCAAGGTTAATCACTCGCTAGATAATAGTTTGCTGGAAGTTCATCATAAATTAATGGATTTAAAATCGAACTTACCGCAATCAAAAGTTGAATCATATTCAATTGATGATGTGCCATTTTTGATTTTGACTTTTTCTTCTGCTTCTAAATCAAATTATGAATTGCGACAAGCAATTGCAACTCTAGCGCGCGAGCTTTCAAGTACGGTTGATTTAAATAAAATTGAGCTTCTTGGTGGACAAAAAAGAGTGGTAAGAATTATTGCTGATAAACAAAAACTTCTAAATAGTGGCGCTTCGGTTTTGGCGCTTGAAAGTGCGATAAAAAATAATCAATTAATTTTGCCAGCGGGAAAAAATTTAGGCAGCGAAACTCTTTTTGACATTGATGTTGGTGGCAGGTTTAAAAATATTGAAGATGTTAAAAACGTGGCTCTTGGCTATTTTGCTGGGCGCGTGGTGAGAGTAAAAGATGTGGCTGATGTTGTTGATGGACCAGAAGATGTGGTGCGCCTTTCCTCAATTTACGAAAACCCAAAAAGGGGTCAGACCCCTTTTTTGAAGAAGGGGTCTGACCCCTTTTTGGAGGATGTTGGAAAAAACGCTGTTTCGATTTCATTTTCTAAGCGCAAAGGCGTTAATGCGGTTTTACTTTCTAAGGAAATTATCAAGCGTGCCGAGAGTTTTATCAAAGATTCCGCTGAAATTAAAATGTCGGTAATGCGCGATTATGGAGTGAGTGCGAAGGAAAAATCTGATGAATTAATTTCACATTTACTTATTGCTACAATTTTGGTTTCTGCTTTAATTGCTTTATTTATGGGGCTTCGAGCTGCATCAGTGATCGCAATTGCAATTCCGGTAACTTTAGCTTTAACGCTTTTCACCTTTCATTTTCTTGACTATACACTTAACCGCGTAACATTATTTGCATTGGTTTTTGCAATTGGAATCTTAGTTGATGATGCAATTGTTGTGGTTGAAAATATTGAGCGCCATTTAAGGGGTCAGGCCGCTGGGGGTCTGACCCCTTCTGTCGCAATCAAAGCAGTTTCGGAAATTGGCGGTTCAACAATTTTGGCAACTTTTGCGGTGATTTTTGCAATTTTGCCGATGGCTTTTGTACAAGGTTTAATGGGGCCATACATGAAGCCAATTCCAATTGGCTCAAGCTTTGCCATGATTTTTTCATTGCTAGTTGCCTTCATTGTAACACCTTGGGCGGCGGTGAAATTGCTTAAAAAAGATCATCCATCAAAAAGCAAAAATAAAATTTCTTTTTTAGATAATTTATATAGCAAAATAATTCATATTTTACTTGATTCAAAAAAATCTGCGGCAAAATTTTTACTGGCTATAGCCGCTTTGTTATTGCTTTCATTTAGTTTAGTTTATTTTAAAATTGTGAAAGTAAAAATGCTGCCTTTTGATAATAAAACTGAATTTCAAATTACACTTGATTATCAGTCATCAACAACTTTGGAAAAAAATCATCAACTAAGTAAGTTACTCGCACAAGAGTTGGTAAAAAATCCTGATATTTTAAAAGTGCAGATTTTTTCTGGGCAGCCAGCGCCTTTCTCGTTTTCAGGTATGGTAAAACATAATTTTTTAAGACAGCAAGATTATATGTCTGATTTGCAAATTGTGCTAAATAACAAGCATGATCGCAAAATTTCTAGCCATGAAATTATTGAAAATATTCGACCTATAGTTAAAAAATTTGCCGATGAAAATTCTGCAATTGCTAAAGTTTTAGAAATTCCACCTGGACCGCCGGTGCTTGGAACGGTGGTTGCTGAAATTTATGCTAAAGATCAAAATGAAAGAGATAAAATTACTGCTGAAATTAAAGAAATTTTTGCTCGCGAGCCAAGTATCGTTGATCTTGATTCAAGCTTAAGAAAGCCAAGAGAAAAATTAGTTTATGAATTTGATTATAAAAATGGTGGAGCTTTGGCGCTTAGTGCCACGCAAGTTGCGGCGAGTGGAAAATTATTATTTTCAGAAAATAAATTAGGAGCCTTAAATGATGTTTCAAGCCCAGAAGAAGTTGATGTTAATTTTGTTTTTCCAAAAGAGGTGAGGGCTAAAGAAAATGCTTTTTCAAGTATAAAAATTTCATCGCCACAATCAGGTGCAATAAGTGCAAAAGATGTTTTAAAAGATCCGCAAATTGAAGAAACGCAAGTGTTAAATCGCAAAAATTTAGTGCCACTAAATTATGTAACGGCAGAATTATCGGGTAAGGAAGAGGCGCCAGTTTATGCCATTTCTAAACTTTCAAAAAACATGAAAGATTATGACACTAGATATATGAAGCTTCCATGGCAATTTGAAAAACCAATAATCAAATGGGACGGCGAAATGTTTATCACGCTTGAAGTGTTTCGCGATCTAGGCACAGCTTTTATTTTCGCCATCATTGCCATCTATATTTTGATTTTAATAAAATTTAAAAGTTTCTCGCTGCCAATAATCATCATGGCGCCAATTCCAATCAGCTTAATTGGTGTTTTCTTTGGACATGCAATTACAAATTCATATTTCACCGCCACTTCAATGATTGGCTTCATGGCGGGCGCTGGCATAATAGTTAGAAACTCAATAATTTTAATCGACTTCATCGAGCAGCAAATGCGCGCAGGCACAAAATTAAAAGAAGCCGTAATTTCAGCCGGAATCCTACGCTTTCGCCCCATGCTTCTCACCGCAGCCGCCGTAATTTTCGGCAGCCTAGTAATGCTCTCCGACCCAATATTCAGCGGCTTCGCCATAAGCCTAATTTTCGGCGAAATCGCCGCAACGCTGTTGAGCAGATTTGTAATTCCACTTTTGTATTTTTATTTAGTTGGGAAGAGGCGGGAGAGGTTTTTGGAAGATCAAAAAGTTCTCGGCTAGAAGCGTGAACGCGTAGACGGGGTTGTAAGCCCCGTCTAGTGGAGGTCAGTATTGCAAATGCTGACTTTTATAGAAACTTATTTTTTAAATTATTTAACAATAACATTCATTTTTTTAATCATATCAAAGCTGTTTGAAATCATAACTTGAGAATCCAATTTCCAATTTCCAACTGCGCCTTTTTTGATTTCAATTTTTGTAATTAGTCTCCAAGTTAGATTTTTAGCGTCAAATAATCCTAGGTGAAGTCTAACTACTTGACCTGAGTTATATTCTTCTTCGCCGCCAGAGATAATTGCTAGGGCTAATGGAAAATCACCTAATTTACCTGCGATTTGTCCAGCAAATTTTTTGATGGTTTCATTTTTTGAAATTTGCTCAATAGAACTAACATTATCAAGGCTGCTTACAAATTTTTTGTAAAAGTCATTTCCTAGTGAGTTAGCAATTTTTTCAATCACAAGTCCAGCCGGAATAACTTTATTAGAGCCAAAAGTTCCAGCCCATCCAGCATTTATAGAAAGATCAATAGCTTTAGAAGCTTTACTTGATTTGCCATTAAAATCAGTGGTTGGAAAAATAATAATTTTACTAATATTGGTATTAAGATCAGAGCGATCATACACAACTTGTGGTTTTGGACCAAATGACGAACAAGAAGACAAAGACAATATTAATAATGCGGTAATATAAAGTTTTTTCATAATTTGATTTGTTAGAAATTAAGGAAGGTTACATATGGAAATTATCGGCATTAAACATTAAGTGTTAGAAACTGTCAATAATTATGCAAACAGATCATGTGACGCGGCTGGTCTAAATTATTTCCTTTGCTGGGTGGGGTTTGTAATTACTGCTATCTGGTTAAGAAATTATTAAAACCCAACCAACCACTGCAATGAAAGGCTTTGGATGGGATAAAAAGTTTTTTCGATTTCTTAACGGAACAGTAGTGGTTTGCAAACCCGTCTCAACGTTTATGTCTAATTTTAATTCTTAACACAAAAAGAAAATGAGCTAAAAAGCTGGCGTTTTAAATGCCGACCTGCGTTGAGGCAAGGTGATTTATTTGGGTTGCAAGGTAAGTAGTATCAATTATCATATTTAATTATACATTTAAGCTTCATCTTTTTGGTATAAAATTTAA